>JANQPW010000822.1 GCA_028285285.1 Silvanigrellales bacterium | reverse complement strand
CCCTCGAGGCGTTTCAGGGGCTGGCAGCGTTCGCTCAAAAGCAGGCTCTCTCCATTCTCAAGAACTCACCCAAAGCCTTTCAAATTCAACTGAGCAGTGAGTTTCTGACGGGTGCAAGGCTCGGAGGTGTTTCGCGAACCGAAGCCATTTCGGCATTGCAGGCCATTTTGAACCCAGAACAGTTTGATGCATTTGTGGGTTCGGGGGCTGGCACGCCCTGATTTCTGACCTTTCAGCGGTCAACCCGAAGGGAAGTGCTTGAGTTGCGCAAGAACCCAACTGTTGCTAGGCCCACAACTGCATCATGAACCTGGAAGGAGAGCGCCAGATGGCTAAATATTGTCTGCTTTTTGCCGCGGCCCTGTTGTCTTTTGCGATGACGCCTGTGCCAAAGTCTTTGGAAGTGTCGGAACTCGTTGAACACATTCGTTCTCGAAAGCACAATGCCGGTCTTGCGGTGGCTGTGTTTCAGGCCGATCGAACCCTCCACATGAGTCTTCATGGCCATGCCGACGTGGAGACGCAAAGACCCGTTGCGGCCGACACACTCTTCATGATTGGCTCAACCACCAAAGCCATGACTGCCACGGCCGCAGGATACCTTGTGCAACAAGGCGAGCTCAGTTGGGAAACCTCTGTGAGGGATTTGGTGCCGTCTTTTGAGCTGATGGACTCTGAGGCAACAATGCACGCCACCCTGAGAGACTTGTTGCTCCACAGAACTGGCTTGCCACGGCATGACTTCGCCTGGCTGTCCCGAACCTGGAGCAGTTCAGAATACCTTGACCTTCTTCCCCTTTTGGAGCCATCAGTGAGCTTCAGAGGCAAATGGCAGTATCAGAACTTGATGTACATGGTTGCTGGCTTGATGGCGGGGAATGCAGCGGAATCAAGTTGGGCGGAAGTCGTCTCCGAGCGGATCTTCCGAAACCTCGACATGAACCACACCCGCGCCCTCGAGCGCCTTCTGAGAGAAGAAGATGATGTGGCGACTCCGCATGCTTGGAATGGAACTCAGATTGTGAAGATCCCCGCCAGAGACATTGACGGCATGGGGCCGGCGGGTTCCGTCTACTCCTCCATTGAAGACATGGTGAAGTGGGTTCAGTTCAATCTGCGAAACGGTGAAGCTCCAAACGGAACTTCGCTCGCATCAGAAGTCATGGCAGAGATCCACAGGCCGCAGATCGATATGGGCACAGTGTTGCCCTTTCCTGAGTTTGTCGGAAACTTGCACTATGGACTGGGCTGGGCGGTCGGCTCTTACCGAAACAACACGATCATCCAACACAATGGGGGTATCGACGGCTTCCTCACGAATGTCGTGTTCCTTCCCGAAAGAGATCTCGGCATTGTTGTTCTCACCAATGGCGGCGACCTCTCTCCCGATGTGGTTTCGCTTTCCGTGCTGGATCATTTTCTGGGTGCCGACCCCGTTGATTGGGTGGAGCGCTTCGATTCGCTTCAAAGTGAAGAGCCGTTTCCGGAAGTTGACTTTCCTGAATCGTACGAAGGGGCAGAGGGTGTCTTTTCTCATCCAGCGTATGGAACATTCTCTGTGAGTGAAGTTGAGCTTGAAGGCACGAAGCTCTTGAACCTTGATCTCAACGGTGGGTTCTCCTTTACCCTCAACCCTTGGCTCACAGAAAACTCAGCTTTGTGGCAATATAACCACCGCGGTTTCGTGTTTAATTTTCACTTTGGTGAAGATGGTCATGTGTCTCTGATTGAAGCCAATCTGGAACCCACTGTGCCCCTGCTTCAGTTCACTCGTGTGGCTGGCAATACCGCTCCGCAAGGCACACTTCGCCGTCCGCCGATTCGCGCCTTTTCCCCTCTCAATTTCGACAGCTTTTAAAAAGCACACTTGAAAACGCTCTTCAAACCAGAGCCTTCCTCTTTTCAGCGGCTCACTTCCTGCAGAAACTGGGTGTTTCCCCTTTGGCCGTACACAATGAGCGTGAGGGAGGTGATCTTCCACCCCTCCTCTGTTTTCTTCAGCTTGTGATGGTAACGCCCAAAGATATCCCAGGGTTTGATTCCCTTTGCAGAGTGACTGGCGTACACGTGCGACCACACTTCAGCCTGCTTGCCATCAGAAGTGGTTTCGAAGTTGCCGAGCAGGTGGTGGGTCTCCACATTTTTGAGAAGCTTATTCTCTCCTCCTATTTCATGTGTTTCGAAAAGTGACTGTTGATGCTTTCAACGGCTTTTTGCACAGGCTCTTTTTTGTCGTAGAAGTCAAACTGTGTGACGTTGTCGAGCCAAACTTTTTCCACTTTGCCTTTTGCTAACTCTACGTACTTCTGAGCTCCCTGAGGCAAGGCCACTTTGTCGGATCCCACAAACAAAACCTTTCCCCGCAGTTTTCCTGCTGACTTCATGGCATCGTAAGTGAGCCAGCTTCTCCAAGAAGCAACATTGAATTTGTTGTCGTATTCACGGATGAGCCCCCGACTCTTCTCAGTGTAGTAGGGGGCTTGGAACATCAGGGAGTTCTTGTCGGTCGAACTTGCTGCCACAAGCGTGGTCAGCGCTCCCGTTTTGTCAAACTTCTTTTCTGCGGAGTCAGCAGCTGCCAAAAGCGATCGAACAGACTTTGGACCACCATAGACCTGGGTTGCAATTTCTTGGTTGTGGAGCCAGGGAGCCACGAGGGCAATGGTTTTCAGTTTGCGGGAGATGGTGTATGCGTCGGCCATGTATCCTGAACTCGCGCAGATTCCCACCCCGCCAATTCTCTTTTGGTCGACCTCTGGTCTCTTTGAAAGAAACGTGACAGCATTCACAATGTCTTCTGTTTTTGCTTTGGGA
>JANQPW010000818.1 GCA_028285285.1 Silvanigrellales bacterium | reverse complement strand
GGAAACCTTCTTGGAGCTTCTGGCCGCCTGCGATCAGCACGACCCCGAATTTCTGTCTGGAGTGTTCTTCCACACCACCCAACAAATCAGTGACGAAGTCGTCAAAGACGATTTTCATTCTGACCGTGATGGGCGTTTAGAGCAATCGGGCTACGTGCCCGCCCCCAAAGCCTACGAGTACCTGCTTCGGTTTCGCACAGAATGGGGAATCTCGCGCTTTGCCCGCTCATCTCTTCAAGGAAACTGGGGGCTCAAAGAATGGCAAACTTTTCTCCACAGCCTTTCCGATCTGCCCTCAAGTGACTCAACCTCGCGGGGACCTCTCGCGGCACTTTCGCTTGCCGAACATAAAGGCCCCGCCAAACCAGCCTTTGTTTCGGAACTGATGACTTTCAGCCGTTCTCAAGGTTCGGAAGTTTCTCAGGTGTTTCAAGAACACTGGCTGTTCCTGGCCAACTTGTTGGCCATTGGTTGGGAACACCAAGGAGAAGCACTGGGGCCTGGTAGAGCAATGGCGCTCCTGGAGTGCATCGTGAGTCTCGGAGTGCAGATCTGTTCGCTCCGTGAAAACTCTCCCGCAGAGCCGGATTTTTTCTGGCCGGGAAATGACAAGGTTTGCAACGCCTGCGACCTCTTTGAAGTGGGCTGGCATTTTCTGCTGCAAGGAATGACGCTGCCCGCAGCCCGCCTGCTGGATGCTCGTCTTAAAAACAGAGATCGGCGCAACAAAACGCTCCGCGAAGGCTGGATTCGGGCCTGCTCCAAACGACACCTCACCCAAGGGTGTTCCATGGCTTCCTGGGTGCTTGAAGGACGGTACCGTCTGGTGAACGAAATTCTCGAAGAGCTCGCAGCAGCACTTCCCACGGACGCTCTTCTGATTTTGAGGCTGTTTTTGGATCCGTCGCCTGCCCTTCCCCAGAAAAGAGGTCCCGGGACATCTCCCTATCACGACCGCTCGCACTCTGGGCAAAAACACATCCCTCGAAGCGAGTGGATGGCAACTTGGGGAGCCGAGATTGTTTACTTAGAAAACCTCAAGAATGCCTTCTCCGATGCCCAAAAAAACTAGCGCTTGAAAATGGCGTAACCAAATGGAGGCAGAGAAAAGCTCGCTTGGCCTCCAGCCACTTCAAGATCCACACTCTTCGACAGATTGGACGTGCTCATCACCCATCGGCCATCAGCGTTCTTAAGCCCCCTCATCGTGAAGCTTTGCGCCTGGGCTGAGACATTGGCAAAGGCAAACACCGAGTTGGCACCTTGCCCACGCTGAACGGCAAAAACGGGCTGCGATTCTCTTCCTTCAACCCTCACCTGTGGGAATTCCGCGGGGGTTGAGGGCGCAAAGGCTGGATAACGACTCCGTTCCTTGAGAAGGTCAACCGTTTTGAGAAAGACCTGCTTGCCACGACTGTTTCGACCTTCACTTTGAAGATCCTTGAGAATCTCAGCGGTGTTGAGGGTTCCACGGTTGATGGCACGTCGCACCAAGCTTTTTTCGGCGAGCTGTTGGGGTTGCGTTGCCAAAGAAGCATCATGGCTCAGCTCCACCTGGCGGGCCTCTTCCTGAGCGGCGCTTGAATTTGTGAGCGCAAAAAGGCCTCCTGCATACACAGCAGGCACACCGGGCAGCACAAAGGAAATGAAGCGACTTGTCAAATAGCGGTTGATGTTTTCTTCTGTGGCCTCCGTTGTGGGGTTGAGAGCATCCCACCATGTCACGTTGAGCTCATATGGCTCACGCACTTCCTTTCCAGCCACCTTCTTCACTTTGGGTCCAATTGCGCCACCGCGCTCTCGCGCACGGCGCACCAACAGGTCAACGTTGAACCCAGCCACGCTTTTTGCTCCCTGCACACCGATGCCATCATGTGAATCTAAAAAGTTGAAAAACACCCGATCTGCTGAATGTCGCAGTGGGTGCGCGCCATTGCGATCTTGAGAATTCTGGCGATCAAAGGCTTGCTGAGCCCAAGATCTCAGCACGGAGGCATCTTCGGAAATCATTGTTTGGAGAACCAAGGGTGGCAGAGCAAAGTTGTAGACCATCTGTGCCTCTGAAACCAGAGATTCTTCCATGAGAAAGGGAGAGGTAACCACCGCACCATTTCGTGTCAACGGCAGGGGCGAGCCAAAGTAACTGATGTTGTCGGGGTGATCAACATTGGTCTCAGTGATGATCGTCATTTGCGGCACCACGGCGTCGAGCACAGCTCGCCAAAGCTGCACAACGGCATGGGTTTCGGGAAGATGAGCGCTGCTCGTGCCGAGCTTTTTCCAAAGAT
>JANQPW010000808.1 GCA_028285285.1 Silvanigrellales bacterium | reverse complement strand
CCTACGGGTTAGCGGCCAGCGTGTGGACCCAACAACAGGGACAGGCCCAGCGTGTGGCAGAAGCCCTCGATGTGGGAATGGTGTGGGTGAACACATGGCTTTACCGCGATCTCCGTGTGCCTTTTGGAGGCACAAAGAGCAGCGGCGTGGGCCGTGAAGGAGGACGCCGTTCCTTTGAGTTTTACAGCGATGCCAAAAACATCTGCCTCTATGCCAAACCTGAGGGCAATCTCAGCAAGTGAAGGAGTGTTGCAATGTCCCAACCTCAAACAACCAAAAGGGGTCAGGTGGTGGCTGGAGCTCTTGCTCCGCACCCACCCCATCTCATCTATGCGGAAGGCCCGAAGCAAAATGAACCGAAGGGCGAGTGTGGCTGGGAGGTGTTGCGTTGGGGCTATGAAGACCTCCGCCGCCGCATCACTCCCGATGATTACGACGTGATGATCGTGCATTCTCCCCACTGGAAAACCGTTACGGGAACACACCTCCTGGCTTGCCCTGAATTCAAAGGGCTCTCGGTGGATCCAATTTTTCCCAACCTGTTTCGCTTTTCCTATGATCTGCAAGTGGATTGCGATGTGGCCAAGGCCATCCATGCAAAGGCCACAGAAGCCCAACTGAGCACACAACTCATGGAAAACCCTGACTTTCGGGTAGACTATGGAACGATCATCTCTTGCCATTTGCTGAACCCCGCATGGGACAAACCCATCGTGGCCTTATCTTCCCACCAAGCACACCACACCTTCAGCAATGAAGTGGGAGAGTCTCTCATGATGAAGTTGGGCGCTGCCACGCGTGAAGCCGTGGAAGAATCGGGCAAACGTGCTTTAGTGGTGGGCTCTTGCTCGATGAGCCACCGCCATTTCACCACCGAGGCTGAAGTGCCTGAAGACATGTCCAATGAGCACATCTACAACCACAACCAGTATTTGTGGGACATGCACATGATCGATCTTCTGCGACAAGGAAAAAACAGAGAGGCCCTGCAAACGGTGCCTGACTTCATTGACGGAGCCATTTCGGAGTTCAAAGACGGCTCCTTCACCTGGATGATGGCGGCCATGGGCGTGCCCAACACCCCAGCCACCCTCCACGCCTACGGCAGTGTGATTGGCACCGGGAACCTCGTGGCATCTTGGAAACTCTCCCAGTCTTCACCCCAAGGAGGTCGAGAATGAGCCCACAACCCACCCTCGCTGCGGCCGGTATTCTTCCCGGATTTCCCCACCTGTTGCTTTGTCCGGAAAAAAACCCGGGGTGGCAGGAGTTGAATCTGGCGTGCCAACAACTGCGGCAGAGTTTGCTCGATCAGGGCATACGGCGACTGGTTTTGTACAGCACCCGGTGGCCAAGTGTGATTGGTCACCAGATCCAGACCAGCCCCCACGCGGAATTTGCGCACGTTGATGAAGAGTGGCACGAGCTCGGGTCTCTTCCCTACCACTTTGCCTTCGACACAGAATTTGGAGAGCAAATGCGCTCACACTGCGCTCGGCGCGGTCTGCACGCACGCTGTGTGAATTACAAAGGCTTTCCCATTGACACGGCGAGCGTGGTGGCCCTCAAGCTCCTCAATCCCGACAACGCCTTCAAGGTGAGCATTTTGTCCTGCAATGTCTACGCCGACCGAGCTGAAACCATCGTTTTGGGCAAAGCGGTGAGAGATGCTCTCCAGGAAAAGGGCGAACCGGCCGCAGCCTTGGCCGTGAGCTCCTTATCGGCGCGACAGCATGCGGAAAAAAAGCCT
>JANQPW010000792.1 GCA_028285285.1 Silvanigrellales bacterium | reverse complement strand
AGTGGTCAGAACTGTTCGCTTTCTGGAGGGTGCCGAGGTGGGTGGGACACACATCGGCACCAACTGAGAGGGCCAGTTTTAGAAGGGACAGGGACCCAGGCTTGCTGGCCAACTCGCACACAAATCAAGTCCCCCACCGCCTGAGCCAGCAGAGAGAATGCCATCGAGCCAACTGCGGTGAAAGCGGTAGTCGGTTGAGTAGGCATTTGTGCAGTTTGCGTTGCCACGAGAGGTGACCCCCACAACGATGAGCTCTCCTCCCACAGTCACAAAAGTTGGTCCTCCCGAATCGCCTTGGCAGAGGCTCTGGCCTGTTGGGCCGGGTTGAGTCTGGATCTCTGCAGCGGTGATCCCGACGATGACAGCGCTTCCCTGCAGTTGGGTTCCTGCACCTGTTCCGTTCGAATTTGTCAGCCCGTAGCCAGCAATTTTCACCGGTGTGTTTTCTGTGAGTGGCATTCCAGCTTCAGGCAAAGTTGCTGCCGTGTAGCCTGCGGGAATGGGTGCGGTGAGGGTGAAAACAGCGATATCTTGCCCGTTGGCCACCGAGCCGGGAATTCCTCGATAGTCAATTTTTGCGACGTCTCGCACAGCGGTCGGGTTGAGGGCACTGGAACCAAAGTGAACCGCAAAGTCTGCGGGAGATGTTGTCTCGAGGCAATGACTTGCGGTGACAATGTGGTTCTCACTCACAATTGTGCCAGAACAAAGAGAGTTGCCCGCGCGAATAGCAACGGTTCGCTGAGCAACCGCTGTCTCCGGAGTTTGGCCGTTGATAATATTAAAACTGTGAGGGTCTTCGGAAGGTTGCTCTTCAAGAGTGTGAGAGAGTTCCCCTTCCATAGGTGCGGCTTCCACGACTGCATCGTGGCCTGCCTCTGGTTGGGAGTTCTGTTGTTCTTGAAAATCCGGCTCAGATCCACAAGAGCTGAGAACTCCACCACTCAGTACCAAAGATAGAATAGTTTTAGTGACTTTCATTGATCCTCCAAAAATTTACCCATTCTGCCTACAAACCTTTCGGTTTTCCGAAGTTGGTCTTTGACAAAAGATTAAATACTGTTGAAGAAACAAGTTGTTCCATTCGCTTTGGACGGTATAGGGGTTCACCTCGACGGAGGTCTTTCTGCAGCTGGGCATTTGAGGGAGCGGAATCCTTGTTGCAAAGACAATTTGTTTTCCGGATCTTCTCAGCTTTTTTTGACCTCAACCGCAAGACAGTCTCGAAAAATCCCGTCTTGCATTCAGTGGATAAAATGGTCGTGTTTGGGCAATGAGAAGGAGTTTTAAATGAAGGGTTGTGTTCGCTGGGTTGTGATTTGGGGAGCGGCTGCGGGTGCGGCACTGAGTGCCACCGGTGCCAGGGCAGGAGGAGAAGCGGCGAGTGCAATGTCTTGCAATGACGGAGCCATGATTGTGGAGCAAGTGGGAGACGAGTCTTTTGAGGTGCGGGTTTTTGATTTGGGTGTTGTGAATTACTTTAAAGAGCTCGAAGGAGCCATGGTCGAAGGCCGGACTCACGGATACGAGTCGAACCCATGGGTGCATCGGGAGTGGCCGGCGGCAGCGTCGCTGGAAAGCAGTGTCACAGGATCAGAAGTGCTTTTGGTTGGCACGTTTCGCGGATCGGCAGCGTTGGAAGAAGACTTTCGGTTTTACACAACGCAGCATGGCCCCACTCTGGAGAAAGTGGGGAGGGGTATCAAGCTTGTTTTGGACAACCACAAAGTCACGGGCTCACACAGCTACGTCTCTTATGAGTATGGCAACTGGTTCTTCGAGAACTGTGAGGTTGAGCCTTTAGAAAACCTGTGAGTGCTTGTGTTGGGAAGGATCTGCTTCAGTCGGCTTCTTGCAGACCTCGGGCCACCAAAGTGAGCACGCGGAAGCTATCCTCACGTGTGAGAGAGGATCCGGCCACGGGCCGGAAGCGAAACTGGATGTACTGGGTGTCGCGGATCGACGCTTGGTCTTGAGATGTGAAGGTTTGAGTGTTGGGTGAGTAGTAAAACGATGTGAGGGGTGCTGAAACCTCCATCCACACCTGTGGTTTGGAGTACCGTGTCAGGAGAAATTCAGCATCCCAGTTGAGGGCCTCGGTTACGGAGCTGAGAAAAATCTTTGTTCCTGCTGTGTTTAGATATTCCTTGCTGGGTTCAACAGGGGGTTCTCCCTCTGGAAACCTTTCGGTCATGCTGGAGGCGTATCCAGCAATCAGGCTGGGGAGCTTGCCGTTGAGGGTGTCCAATGCACTTTGGATCTCTTCGTCTGTGAGGCTCGCAATTCCCGTTTTGCCGTCGTGGATGGACGTGCCAAACTCGTGGTCGCGAACGGCTGGAACAACGGGGAGTTCGCTGTCAGCCTCGCTTCTTTTCCATTCTTTTTCAACAACTGAGCTCACATCAATACGCGGGGAAAATTCTCCCATAACGTGAACACGCTGCATGGTTTTCACCGCACTTTCAATGAAGAGGGGGGTGAGCTCTTGGAGGGAACAATTTGAGCCAGCAGCGTCGGCCGAGGGTGGAGGTGTGAGTTTTTCCAGGGTTGAGCGGTGGAGGTCGCCGGTAACGTGGAAAATGTGAGAGCGCAGGAGGTGGAAGAGTTTTTGCTCTTGGGGGCGCCATTTGCTGAGCAAGGCTTGAAAGCGTCTATCATTCTCCTCATTTGTTCCCGTGAGCTTGGAGATCACGCGCGAAATGAAGGTGAGGGCAATGCGGCAGGAAGTCAACCATTCGGCCTGAGCGAACGCTGCGGAAAGCTTCGAGGACGAGTCCGATCCTGAGAGGAGCCTCAGGATCGTGGCCGTTTTCTTTTTCACACTGGCCAAGTCCACCTCGCTTCCAAAGCCATCACCGCGCACCCAGAAGTACTTGTCTGATTCGGGGAAGCTTTTGCTCTCCGGTAGCGCTCGGATGGCATCAATGTTGGAGCCAACGGCATAGATGCCAAATTGTGATGTGGACTCCCAGTCGAGCACAATGCTGTAGCGCTTCTTTTGCAGATCCGCTCTCAGGGGTGCGACAGCGCCCAGATCTTGAAAACTCGAAGTCCAGTCAACAAAACCGGCAATCGTGCGATCGAGGTGCTCTCCAGGTGAGCTGTACCGTAGCGCTTCTTCGGGCCATCGGAGCTCTTTGTAGATGTACGGAGGTGGGGGGGTTTGTTTGAACCAGGCTTCTTCAGCGGCGATGAGCTCTTCTACCTTTTGAGCATTTTCTCCAGCCTTGCGGATTCTCTCAATGGGGAGGGATTTTGTTGGCTCTTTTTCGGCGATCCGTTGGAGTGTTTCGAGATAGGTGGGTAGCTGGTGTT
Source organism: Silvanigrellales bacterium (assembly GCA_028285285.1). Lineage (GTDB taxonomy): Bacteria > Bdellovibrionota_B > Oligoflexia > Silvanigrellales > Silvanigrellaceae > JANQPW01. The sequence goes on along the minus strand of JANQPW010000792.1, from coordinate 569 downwards.
TCAGTCGATAAAGGCGATCTTTGGAAATTTTCAGCTCAAGTCTGGATTGCTCGGTGAGGTTGTCGCTGTCTTGTAGGCCAATCCCTTCGCGGAGCACCTCATTCATCTTTTGCAGATAGTCTTTGCTTGCCTCGTCTTTTGTGATGACAACAGAGAAGGTGTCATAGAGTTGCACTGGGAAACCGGAAACCTTGCTGGAGAAGTTTGTTCCTTTATTGAAGCGCTTTTTTGTTTGCTGAGTGTCCACTTCGCGAAGCAAGTCTTTCAAAGCCACAGAAGGGGCCGGGTAGTTGGGGAAGGGATCATCGGCGTTGCCTCTGTTTCCTGCAGAGTCAAGCGACTTCGGCGAGTACTTTCGCGGGCTCACGCATGCTGTTAGAAGTGTCAGTCCAACAAGGAGCGTGACATGATGTTTCAACATTTTGAGTGTTCCTGATTGCTTGGCTTTGTGTTTTCTTGATTCCAGCATTGTCGCAGAACCCCGAAGGCCCTTCAAGTCGAGGGCACAACCCGAACCCGCGATTGGAGACAACATGACTCCCCTTCAGCCCTCACAGAAAGTGCAGAAA
>JANQPW010000776.1 GCA_028285285.1 Silvanigrellales bacterium | reverse complement strand
CGCGCTCACTCAGGCTTCACTGGCCGAAGGTGCGGGACCCCTCGCCGTTTCGTCTGGTCGGGAAAACGGGATCCGCCCGCAGGATATCTTCAAAAGTGTGGCTCCGGCCATTGTTGAGATCAAAAACCCAAGAAACTATGGCTCCGGTGTGATCATTGGAACCTTAGTGAACACACCACAGCGCTCAACCTGGGTCACAGACACAGACTCCCAAGCGCTCGAACTTCCCACTCGCGGCCTCCCTGTGCCCATCAGCCAAGAAGGCCATAGCTACTTTTTAATTGCCACCAACGCCCACGTGGTCTCCGGAGCCACACACCTACGGATCGGCCTCGGGGTCAAAGGTGAAGGGGAGTCAGCGGCCTTTCTTCCGGCCGTGCAAGTTTGCCGCTCAACTGTGCCCCAAGAAGACCTTGCTTTTGTTTTGGTTGACAAGCGCACTGTTCCAGCCGATCTGCGAGAAAGGCTTGGAAGCGTGCCCTTTCATTCCGTCGAGTCACCTCTCGAAAAGGGCACGGAGGTCTTTGCGATTGGTAACCCGGAAGGACTCAGCCGCTCCATTGCCAAAGGGCTCTACAACGGGCAAAGGCCAGAGGGGTTGCAGTTTGACGCTCCGATTTCTGTGGGAAGCTCTGGGGGAGCTCTGGTGACGGATAAGGCGCGACTGCTTGGCCTCACCATGGGTTTCAGTGCCAACGCAGAAACACAAAACCTGAATTTTGCCCTGCCTGTGCAAAACATTGTGCAGAACCTCAAGCTGGGGCAGTCAAATTGTGTGGCTTTGAGCAGCGTGGAGAGCCAAAGCTGACACCTTAAAAACCAGGAATCTGAGCCCCCGCCCTCACGAGACTTGGCGCCAAAGATGCAAAAAGCCTCGACTCACACCGAGCCCCCAGCTCCTCAAAGGCAAGACTGAACAAAAGAGCTCGGCCCGATTCAGCTTCCGGGGAGAGGTGCTGCCCCACATAAAAACTCAGAAAATCGAGCTGCACCCGGAGCGCGAGCAGGCCCACAGGTGGCAACTCAGCTGGCCAAATTGGCCCGCGGTGCCGAAGCCCCCAAACCTCTTGTGCCACACGAGCTGTTGTCATGAGCTCTTGTTCCACTCTCTCGGTGATGAGGGCTCGAAACAGGGAGTCTTTCCATTGAGGCAGCTGGGCACACCAATGAGCGTGATGGAGCAACGGTGCCAAATGACTCTCTGCCAAACGCGCGAGTCTCCACTCGGAGCAGGCCTCCCAATCACCCTCCCGCAACACCCGAGACGAGCTGTGGGGAAGAAGACCGCCCAATAGGTGCCTCAAAATCAGCAAACTATCGCTCAGGGCCTCAGACTCCTGACCCCGAGACACAAAGGGCAGCTGCATCGCGGGCGTGCCCAACTCTTTCATGCGCTCAACCTGCTTGAGCTCCGACCATGAAACGATCTGCTCTTGCCAAGAAACCAGCATGAGACGAGAGGTCGCCCACACCCACCGGCAGGGGGGAGAGTCTGGATTCCAAAAAAGAGTCATCTCCATGGTGGCTCCACTTGCCCAGCAATTGACACTGGCCTTTCCTTCCCAAGCTCGATAAGAGATGCTGGGGTCACGGGCTGCCTCAGCGGTTTGCAGTGCCCCCATACTGTCGTGATCAGGCAGCAGGAGACTCGAGAATGGTGTACAATCAAAACCCCCCTTCGCAAACTCCCCCTCGTAAAAAGGTGAGGCTCCAACATTTGCTCGCAGCAAAAGGGCAGTCAAAGATCACGGCCGTGACCTGCTACGACGCAACCTTTGCTCGCCTGGTGGAAAGATCTCCCATCGACGTTGTCTTGGTGGGAGACAGCCTGGGCCACGTTGTGCAGGGGGGAAACTCCACCATTCCCGTGAGTGTGGATGACATCGCCTATCATGTGCGAGCGGTTGCCAGCGTGTTGAAAACACCTCATTTGGTGGCAGACATGCCCTTTGGAACCGTGGGTCTCAGCAACGCCGTTTGCTTCGATGCCGCGGTGCGCTTGTTTCAGGCCGGTGCCGAGAGTGTTAAAATTGAAGGGGCTTCTGAAAAGGTTTGCGAGCAAATCCAGAAACTGGTGGAGCAGGGCATGCCGGTGATGGGCCATTTGGGACTCACCCCTCAAAGCCTGCACGCACTCGGCGGCTACCGCATCCAAGGAAAATCTGGAGACCACTTAGACCGACTGGTGCACGACGCAAAGAAGCTCGAAGAGGCCGGGTGCTTTGCCCTGGTGTTGGAGCTTTGCACTGCAGAAGCTGGCCTCAGGGTCACCGAAGCCTTAAACATACCCACCATTGGCATTGGCTCCGGGAATGACTGCGACGGTCAGATTCTGGTGTTGCAAGACATGCTCGGTATGAACCAAGACTTCAAACCCAAGTTTTTGAAGCACTTTGAGAATTTAGAGGAAAAAGTTGGCTCTGCACTGAAGGCCTACGTTTCTGAAGTGAAAGAGGGCACTTTCCCCGGTAGCGAAACGAGGAGCTGAACTCCATGTCAGACGGAAAGAAACTCACTCTTGAGGAAATCAAAGCAAAAGTGCGGGTTGTGTGTATCTGCAAGGGCGTGAAGATGGCCAAGATGTGCGAGGCCATTTCCAAAGGAGCAAGCACTGTGGGTGAGGTGCACAAGGCGACCCGCAGTGGTGATGGAGGGTGTGGCGCCACACGTTGCACACCGGTCATTGAGCAACTGCTCGCAAACGGGGGCAGACCCATTCCCTTAAACCAGCAAAAAAGCGAAGAAGAGTCTGCTGAAGACGACGATGATTTTTTGAACTGGTGAGTTCAACCGCCGAGGCCTTTTTCCCTAACGAGCCGACTCAATTCGGTTGGGCCATACCCAGAGAAGCGCTTCAGCTCCCGTGAGAAATGTGAGTAGTCAAAATACCCCAGCTCATGAGCCAAGCCGGTGCCAGGAAAAACCCCTTGAGAAAGGCGACCGCGGGCGCGAATGAGGGCACAGCTTGGCCCATTGAACCCATCAGCCTGCTCGAAACGGAAAGCCAGACATTTTTTCTCGGTTCCAATTGCCCGCTGCCGCTAGATAAGATCCACGCCTGCCCCATGAACCGGCCTTTTGTTTTTTGAGCCAATCAGATTCCCGGAGGGCAACTCGCTGGGGAGGAAGAACTTAAAAGACATGCACCCGATCTCATCGAAGCACTCCACCAGGCAGGCCAAGAGGGGGTAGATTTTTGGGGAAGCCGCCCAGCAAGCTCCGGCGTCAACTACACCAACGTCTTTTCCTTCGAGGGCGAGGAACTGGTTAGCCATGGCTTTGGCAACACCCCAGCTCTCTTTGGCATTTGTGTCGTTTCCGAGCCTCACGAGTGACTCTCAAGGCTTTGGCTGAGCCCCTTTACTCTTCTGAGCTCCTCTTGCGCCCTGCGGGTGAAGAGGAGCGAGACCGACGAGGCCCGCCTTTTCCGCGCCGAGGGGGGCTGGCTGTGGTTTCTTCTTCAGCCTCCGCGAAACTCTCCTCAGGGTCTTGAGCTGGGGGTTCCGTGGAAGATCTTCGGCCGCGAGCCTCTGCCTGAGCCGAT
>JANQPW010000768.1 GCA_028285285.1 Silvanigrellales bacterium | reverse complement strand
ATCAACCACAGTGGTTGGCCAGCTCACAAGTTGCGACTGAATCTGAAGAAGCTCCGCCAGACTCATTTCTTCCAAACTCTGCCAACCTAACAAACAGACTGAGGTTAACGGAAATTTTCCAACAAAAACTTCCGTTGCGGAAAACAGTGCCTCTGCTACGGGAAAGTCTGTTTCAAGAGCAAGGTTCCAAAGCCGCCTATCTAAATCAAATGCGTGAAGCAACGAAACAAAACTCGCCTGCTTCGCGCTCGGCACCCTTTGCCACTCCTTGAAAATGCGCTCTCGTGCCAGACGTGGCACCTGTGCAGAAGCGGCCTCAGCCGCTGCCTGAGTTTCTCCATCGATTTTGAGATCAAAGCTCGCCGCAAACCGGCACAGCCGCAGCACCCGCAGGTGATCCTCCTGAAATCGCAGAAAAGGATCTCCCACCGCTCTCAGCAAACGTCTGTCAAGATCTTCCAGACCCTGATGATGGTCAAGCACCTGACCCGCAAACACGTCGAGATAGAGGGCGTTCAGGCTAAAATCCCGACGGCAAGAGTCGTCATAGAGGGTACCCGTTTCAACCGAGTCGGGGTGTCGACCATCGCTATAACACCCATCTTTGCGAAACGTGGCCACCTCAAAGAAGAAACCTCCTTGCTTCACAAGGGAGACCCCAAATGATTCCCCAACAAAATTGGTTTCTGGGAACTGAGCAGCAACTTCTCGAGGAGATGCCGAAGTGGCAATGTCAATATCTACAGAAAAAGTGCCCTTGGGGTCGAGCAGAAGGTCCCGCACAAAACCACCCACAAAATAGGCTTCATAACCGTTCTGGCAAAGCCTTCTGACCACTTCAACGGCGCTTCTATAGGCGGGTTCTTCACAGATCTGCTTTGGGATTTCAACGGGTCGGCAAGTTGTTTTCAATAAATCTGCCTCTAAACTCACTCAGGGGAGGTTTCATCTCAATGCAGACATCATTAGACCAAACGTATCAAGGGGCAGAGGAGAACGACAAACCATGGATGGCCTTCGCCGTGTCATTTGTGCTTTCACTCCTGCTTCGCCTTCTCTTCCTTGGCGAAAAAGTGATGCATCATGACGAAAGTCTCCATGCGTTCTATGCAGCACAGATCGTCGCAGGTTATGCCCATGAGTATTCAGCCATGCTTCACGGACCTTTTATCTACTACATCGGAGCCTTCTTTCAACTGCTTTTTGGAGATAGTGATTTTGTTGCACGCCTTCCCACGGCACTCTTCGGCTCTTTGGTAGCGGCAACAGTGTGGCTCGTTCCGGCCACAACACTACATCGCTCTCAAAAACTCTTTCTATCGACCGTGTGGGCGATCAGCCCTTACTTTCTCTATTTTTCTCGGTTCTTGCGCTCAGACATCTTCGTGGTCTTTTCGTTGCTTCTGCTGGCAGCTGCTTGTCTTTGTGGGAGAAAAGCCTGGGGAACCTGGGCGCCGATCGCGGCTGGTGCTGCTGTGGGCATCAGCTTCAGCTCCAAAGAAAACTCCTTCCTCCATCTCCTCCTAGGACTGTGTTGCTTGGCCTCGGGGGCTCTCTTTTCAGGGGCATTCCGGAAGAAGCTCAAAGAAATGTGGAGCGCGAAAAACCTCTTGCTTGCCACGGGAACTGCAGCTGTGGTTTTTGTGCTGTTCTACACAAGCTTTTTTCGGCATCCAAAGGGACCTCTCGAGGGCCTGGTCGACGGCCTTTACCGCGAAAGCCTGGGGTATTGGTGGAGAGAAAACCAAGCTCAACGAGTTGCGGGAGCCTTCGACTACCACTTTCCCATTCTCACACACTATGAAAGCTACCTCATACCATTGCTCATCTGGCGCTTCATCAAAGACAGCTCGTTCTTGCTGCAAAAGACCCTCAAGTCTTCAGCGGCTCTCACACCCTGGCTGTCGGCCCTTCTCCTGCTCCTTCCCACTCTCCTTCTGATTTTTTTTCCGCTGGTGGCCTTGGAGGAGAGTCTTTCTCCGGGCACAACAGCTTTTTTGCGGCTACTGCACCTTAGCCACCTCCACCACCTTGGGCAGGTCCTTATGCTGCTCCTCCTCGGTGGCCTGGCCTATCTGTCTTGTCTGAGACAAGAAAACCACGTTTTGGCGACCACGTGGTTCTTTTTTGTGGGCTCGGTGGGGGCCTACTCCTATGTGGGTGAAAAGGTACCTTGGCTCGGCATTTACATTGTCTTCTTTGCCTCCTGGCTTGCTTGCTTCACCATTCGCGAGGTTTTTCAGAGCCGCTCCTTTGCAGCCCGCAGTGTGGCGATAACGTCAGGGCTCCTTGGAGTGCTCTCGGTGCAAAAGTCTCTCCGCCTCAGCTTCTTTCGGCCCGCAGATCCGGCTGAGCGTCTCGTCTACACCCACACAAGCCCAGAAGTGCTCGAGGTTCTCAGCACCCTGACGGCAGCCCATCAACGGGCACAAACCGAAGGCAATAGCCTCAATGTGCTCTTTCGAGGAGACCCAGTCTGGCCTTTCGCTTGGTACGCGAGAACCCAACTCAAACACGCAACCCCCAGCTTCAGCACGGAAACCCCGAGCTCCGAGGTCAAAGAGGACCTCCTCGTGTTCGGAAACTCCGAGTTGGCAGAACTCAAGCCCCGTTTGGAAGAATCCCACTTCATATCAAAGCACAGCCTAAGGGCATGGTGGGTTCCTGACCCCCAGCCCACCGCAAAACAAGTGCTCTCGTACTTTTTTTGGGGAGAGCCTTTTGAACCATCTGAGCCCGGCCTCATTGATGGAGTGAAGAGTTTTGGGTACACCTCATTCTATCTCGCAACACGAAAAGAGATCTGCGCAGCCCCGCAGTCTCGTCAGGACAACTGCCCATGAAAGCTGCCACAGTGGCATTGATCATCAAGTACCGAGCTCTCATCGCCGTCTTACTGGTCGCACTCGGGCTAACCGTGGCCCTTCTGGTGGGTCATTTCATGTCCGATATGCTGATCTTCCACAAGCGAGGGGGCAAATCAGGTTGGCTCTCTCCTTCGCCGGCTGAGTGTCAGGGCTGGACAACTGAGGTTGCTTTTCAGCAAAGCCCCGACCTTGTGGGAACCAACTTGGGAAGCACGAGGCCATCGTGCCAGGAAGCCCTCAGACTGCGCGCCAGCCACCGCAAGACCCTCAACAGATCGGGGCTGGCGATCCACTATGCAGTCTTTGCGAGTTCCTCAGAGCAGGCCAATCCTGGCTCAGAGAAAGTAGAAAAAAAACCCCTTTGGGTGCACTTCCACGGCTTGAATGGAAACTACCTCCACGGCGCTCGGTATTTCCAGACAGCAGAAGACCTCGGTTTTCAGCTTGTTGCGGTGGATCTTTCCAACCACGGCATCAGCGATCATGACGGTCTTGGTGCGGCTTACGGTTGCAAAGAAAAAGACGACGTTGTCGCGGTCATTCGCGACCTGCTGATCACCGAACCCGGACGCAACCTGCTAATATCGGGAAGCTCGATGGGTGCTATGGCAGTTTCGCTCGCCGAAGAGGAGCTGATCGCCGGAGACGGCCAGCACCGCATTGTCGCCCTTGCCCTTGAAAACCCTATCCCGTCTGTTGAGGCCATCGTGAGCCAAAGCGAGGGGGTACCCCGTTTTCCCGCCCCACTGATCAAATTGGGCCTCACTTTCGCTGAAATGAAGACGGGCTTCGACTTCGAAGAGTGTGCACCCATCAAAAAATACCCAGTCTTTTCAAGGCCCACCCTGGTTCAGCACTCAGAGCAGGATGAATTTGCGCCGGTTGCGCTGGGAAAAGCAAGCTACCAAGCCCTACCAAGCACTCTGCCGAAGCTTTTAAGAATTTATCCAAGAGGGCGCCATTCAGCTATCTGGAACAGCCAAAAGGAAGAGTTTGAGAGCGATCTGGCTGAGATATGGAAAATTGGCCTTGCATACCGCGACGAGCATCATTAATGAAACGGGACACTGGGCCTACCCAACAATGAAGCTGAGGAATAACCGCATGACATCACAAGCTCACAGAAGACTGGTCGCCATCGTGGGCAGGCCCAATGTGGGCAAGAGCCGGATCTTCAACCGGTTCATTCGTGAACGCCGCAGCCTGGTCGACAACACACCCGGGGTAACCCGTGACCGGATATTTGCCCGTGTTTCTCGAGAAACAGGGGACTTCTTTCT
>JANQPW010000762.1 GCA_028285285.1 Silvanigrellales bacterium | reverse complement strand
ACCTCGCAAATCTAAGCAGCACTCTGGTATCGGACAACCCGCGAAAGAAATGACAGGTTCACCAATCTCCCCGACGGAAGCGGCAAGCTCTGCCGAGCGCAGTTCTTTCGAAGTGCAAAACCCTCTCGACGCTGTGGAGACCTTGTGGCAAGCTGACCACTTCTCAAAAAAAGTGGAGAAGAACAATGATTTCAAGAACCTCTTCCAAGACCCATGCAGCAAGGGCTCAGCTGGCACAGAGCCGGTCTGTTGTGGGCATTTTGCTTTTGCTTTCCTTTGTCTTCTTAGGTGGATCCCGTTGTGGGTTGGAAACTCAGGCCGCTCGCCACTACGCCGCGGATGGTCAGGCCATTGCCGAATTGGTGAGCGCTGCCAACCCTGTTCCTGAGCTGTCTCCACAACACCCGCTCCCAGGAACAGTGCCCGGCCGGGTGCGTGTGGCTGTGATCGACAATGGTGTGGACTACATGCACCCAGAGCTCACGGGAAGGGTCTCCTTCGGCAGCATCCACTCCACCGAGCTCCGAGCCGGCTTCGATGCTCTCGGAGACGACAACTGGGCTCACCCCAACCTCATAGACCCTTCTGTGTTTGCTTTTGGTGCTGAAGTCGCGGCCGGAAAAATCCGCAACCCCTTGGCCGATCCCCTCAGAGAGTTGAGCCGACTCAACCAACTCTTCTTAGACAGACTCTTTGCCGCTTTGAACGGGCATGACCTTTTGCAGAACTCACTCTTTCGGCGCTTGAACGGCCCGGCCATCAGTGTATTGGGGGCGCATGTGCTCCTCAACATCGTTGAGTTCGACCCGGAGTACTACGCACGGCTGAGAGAGGAAGGGCTGCTCAAAAACGACGAGTTCTTTGCAAATCCGGCCAATTTTGATTCCTACTTGGATTGGGACAAATGGATGGCGCGGGAAGAATGGGTATTGGATTCCCAATCGGGAACACCCCGCTTTGCTGCCGAGTATTCGCTGCCAGAGGCTCTGTGGGACATTGAACACGCCGATATTTTCCACGAACTTCTTTCTGAAGTTTACCAAGGCTTCATTGGCGAAACAGGATTTGACGATCTGCTCAGAGGCTTTGTGAACTACCGCCGAGCCTTTGAAAGCGAATCAGATGTTCCTGATGACCTCCTGCTTCAGCCTCTGCAGCTGGCACTGTTTCAACACGACACCAACTTTGCCGAGAGCGATCCCTCTCTGGCTTACGTGCGTGCCTTGTGTGAATCGCTCCCACTGGAAATGCTCAGCTTTTTGCAAGAACCGGGGCTCGACCCTGAGGAAAGGCAGGCCCGTGTGACAGCAGCCTTCGACACTGTCTTTGCCATGGCCGCTCGGCTCAACCAAACCGTTTTGGACAGCCCACGAGACTTCACAGACACCCTTGTGAATGGCGCCGAGCTGAACCAACGCCTGCTCGATCGAGACAGAAGCGACCTTCAGCGTTTCATTCAGCAAAAAGGCACCTTGAACTTTTCCTGCCAAGACCTCGCAACGGAGTTTGCAGGATCCGAGGCTTTTGCTGAGTTCAGAGCCACTTACAACCACCCCTACCTCAGCCAAGAGAACACCGCTGCCCACCACGGCACCCACGTGGCCGGCCTTGTGATCACCCAAGATCCGCGCATCGATGTTGTTCCGGTTCGAGTGTCCACGCAGGGGTTGGAAACCAGCGCCGAGCGCCGCGCAGCTCTGCTGGAAAGGTTCATGAACGATTTTTCGGCTTGGATCGCATCTCCCGTTTTCCACGAAGGATCCGATCGTCTGTTCCAAGAGGTGTTTCCAGAGATCGACAACCCACAACAAAGAGCCGCCCTCTTCCTGGAGAGAGTCCGGCCCCTCATGAAGGTTGAAATCGAAAATGATGCGCTTGAGCTGATCTTCATGGAAGACATTGTTGAGGCTATTGCCTACGTGGGTTCTGAAAAAGTGAAGGTGGCCAATGTTTCTTTAGGAACCTCTTTTGCGGCCGCACCAACATCTCCCATTTCGGTTGATCCGCTCGACAAAATTCCCGCCTTCTTCAAATTCCTTCGATTTGAGTACTTCAAGCACAAAGTGGCGCTGGCCGTGCTCACAGAAGCACCCCACACCCTGTTTGTGATCGCAGCGGGCAATGACGGCAATTGGGTAGACGGGAAGTCGCGCAGCGCGCTGCCCTGCGATCTGTCTTCTCCCTACTTTTCAAAATTTGAGCAGGAAGATCAGCGCATTCCGAACTCCGTCATCAACAACGTCTTGTGTGTGGGCAGCCTCAACGCCAACGACGAGCTCTCTTCCTTCTCAAACCTGCCCATCACCCAGGTTCCCTTCGTGTTGTCTTATGGAGAATCCATACTTTCCACCATTCGCACCGGAAACTGCGATGGGGCCTTCCAAGACCTCGACAGCCGCCTGTCAAAGAAAATCTGGTTCGCTTCACTCCCCGTGAACGCTCCTACTGTGGAGCTCGCCATTGAGCTCGGGTTTTTGACGGAAGACGATCGTTTCGACGACGGAAAGGCCTTTTTGGCCCTGAGTAAGCTCAACACCCTGCTCAACAACACCGTGAGCGGCTTTCGCCAAGCGGAGCGCAGCTCCCATTGTGTGACCAACACACGCCAAGTTGCTCGTCTCACGGGCACCTCAATGGCCACACCCGCCGTGGCCGGATTTGTGGCCCAGATGGTTGCAGCGGAGCTTGAACGTTCCGGACAGGTCGACACGGAGGTTTGGGAAGAAGAGCATTTCAGCCCGCAGCGGCTGATCTCACGTTTGAAGGAAGGAGCACCAGCCTATGGTGGAGATTCACTCATTGCTGAAGTCAAAAAAATCATCGATGTGAACGAGTGGCTCTCCACATCTCCAGCCCGCTCTCTCTTTTCGTCTTTGCCACAGGGCACGCCAAAGAAACAATCTGTGTTTCTCTTCCCACATGCTCCGCGCTAAAAACACACACTTCTCGGCACTTTTTGCCCGACCAAGCCTTCGGCCGCTCCCGGTTTTCACCGATGCGTTCTCTAACTCCAAAACTGAGAACTCAGATTGTGGCGAAGCAGGTGAAAAGGAGCCGAACTGTGGAGAAGCAGGAGCCCCAAAACTCATATGACCTCGTGGTGATCGGCAGTGGTCCTGCCGGCATCCATGCTGCAGTGCAGGCCGCCAAACTCAAGCGCAAGGTGTGTGTGGTGGAGAAAACTGTGGGCCGCATTGGCGGCTCCTGGGTGCACACGGCAACACTCCCCTCCAAGACCCTCCGCGAAGCCCTCGACTCCGTGCAGGGGCTGAAGAGACACATAGACACCCGTTGGGTCGATCGCGTGATGATCGATCTCCCGGCTGAAAAGCTGCTGGGCCGAGCCCAAGAGGTTTCTCAACAGGAAGAGTGCGTGCTCCGCAAACACCTCAAAAACAACGACATTGAACTCATCACCGGCACAGGTTACCTGGAAGGCCCCCATGCTGTGCGCATCAACACCACAGAGTCGACATCAAAAGTTGTTTCCACAGACAAAATTCTCATAGCAACGGGTTCACGGCCGCGCAGACCAGAAAATATTCCCTTCGACGGCTGGCGTGTGGTTGATTCCGACGAAATCCTCAGCCTAGAGTGTATCCCTTCTTCCATGTTGATTTTCGGAGCCGGGATCATTGGCTGTGAGTATGCCTGCATCTTTCGGTCGCTAGGCACTGAAGTCACAGTGGTCGATCGCCGCAACCGCATCATGCAGCAGATGGATCAAGACGTGGTTCAAGAGCTGCGCCGCACCATGGAAGAGTCGGGAGTGGTCTTCAAATTGGGAGAAGACCTTCAAGATATCCAGGTGGATGGCCCCCAAGTGCGAGTGGCCTCGGCCGGGAAAACACATTTGGTGGATGTGCTCTTTTTTGCAGGAGGGCGCTCGTCTAACACCGACCGCCTGGGTTTGGCCACCCAGGGAATTGAGCTGGGCTGTCGCGGAGAAATTGTTGTGAACGAGTTCTTTCAAACGGCTGTTCCCAGCATTTATGCGGCTGGGGATGTGGTGGGCCCTCCGGCCCTGGCTGCCACCGGGGCCCACCAAGGCCGCATTGTCTCTTGCCATGCCTTTGGTGCAAAAATTGGCGGATTCCCCCAAGAGTTTCCGGTGGGTGTTTACACCATTCCCGAACTCTCAGCCATTGGCAAAACCGAAGAGGAGCTCCGCAAAGAGGGAAGAGCTTATGTGGTCGGTCGTGCTTCCTACACGGAAATCGCACGCGGGCACATTCGCGGAGAAACCCACGGACTGATCAAGCTTCTTGTCTGCAAAGAAACCCACCACATTCTGGGAATTCACATTGTGGGGGCAGACGCCGCCAACCTCATCCACGTGGGTCAAGCCTTTATGATGAAGAAGGGCCATGCCCAAGACTTCATCAACATGATCTTCAACCACCCCACTCTCGCAGAGGGCTACAAAATAGCCGCCTTCAATGCTCTCAACAAGATTTTCACAAGCGGGGTGATTGGAGACCCGCCCGCAAACGACGGCTCCCCTTCCTCTCTCACAGACGGGAGCCACCCCTCGGCGGCTTGAGAAGGGCTCACTCAGTTGCTTCTTCAATGACAACGAGGGTGTCGTCGAGAAGAGTCGCGTCACCGGTGTTGACATCGCAGGTGGGGCACCCAGTCTGCAAGCTGTCCAGAGCGCTGAGAACTTCATCTTGAGCCTGTGCGATTCCTTCACAAAGGCTGAGGTCATCGCCAGTGGTGTCGTCATCGAGGTCGTTCTCACACTCTGCCGCGATGGTTGCGAAAGCCGCATTTTCCAAATTCAGAGCGTAAGTTGACGTTGGAGTGGCACTGCAGCGAGAGGCGCTGAAGTCAAAAGTGGGCTTAGCCGGCTTCTCTTTGAGAACTCCGTCGGCCTTGAAGTCAATGGCCTTGAGTTTCGCAACAATGGCTGCAGCGGCGTCGCCCTTGCTCTCATACCGAGGTGTGGCCGCTTCGTTGTAAGAAAAGGCCACTTTGTCCACACCCTTTTCGTTGTAGACGGTCGCACCTTCTGTGGCCTTCTGACGCCAGAGACGACGACCAGCACCCGCCGAAATGGCGGTTTTGCCAATGGTGTCTCCCGAGTAGGTCACACCATACACAGCACGCTCCACACCTTCCAGGCGCACTTTAGTGGTGCCTTCCAGAAATTCGTCGAAGCCGGAGTCGCGGTCGCGCACGATCATTTCAGAATCATTCACAGAAATCTTCGTGCGGTACGCATGCCGGAAAGTGCCGCCCGGTGCTTTGCCCTTTTCGAATCCACTTCCCTCAAAGGTGCGCTCCACTCCAGAAGCAAAGCTCACGCTTCCATCCGCAGCCTTCACCACCTCTCCATTCAAAGTTCCTTGGAAGGCAAACTCGGCCGAAACTCCATCTTCCGTGAAGGTGTCTGAGTGTTGCGAAGTCAGCTTCACAGTTGGGTTTTGCCCGTCGCGAGAGTTGTCGAGCTCAATGGTGTCTCGGCCCCTTCCAGCTGCCGTTGTGGCGTCGCAGAAATCCAACTCATACTTGAGAACCTTGTTGGCCACAGAAATGGCAATCATGATGTACTGGTCGTCGCCGGGGTTGAGCCGCACAATTTTCTCGCTGCCGTCGGAGTTGGGCGCAAACACGGCTCTGTCATCGCTGTATTGCGTGCCAGATTCGTGGGTCAGCACACCGGCATTGGCCTGGCCAATCTCGCTCACATAGCAGGCCGAAGTGGTTTGCTCACGCAAGGTCGACAAGTTCTCAAGAGTGGTCTGCATCATTTCGCACTTTAGGTAGGCCGCATTGAACCCCTCAATTTCGGCCTCAACACCGGTCCAGTCTTGAGCTGCCACTTTGGTTGTGATGCTGGAAATAATGGCGTCGACGTCACCTGTGAGGTAGGTCGCCACTTCGGCTACGGTGTCGATATCAGCAAAGGCTGGAGGGGTTCCGCTGAGCGCTGCTAGCGCGGTTGCATTGCCCGAAGAAGAAAGAAATGTCGAGAGGTTGGGCATATCGGCAATGGATGTGGTCGAGAGCTGGCTGATGATCCCACCGGAATCGTTGTCATCATCGTCACTACCGCCGCCACAAGATGTGGCAATGAGCGCGACGACCGACATGACCGGCAACGCCTTCAAGGTGAATGAAGAACGAAAACATCTGTCTTTCTTGAACATGTGTGACCCCTTCTTTCTTATGAATAAGATTCAGGAAAATTCTATCACACCGGAAATAGCTCGCCAGCCAACACACAGAAGCAGCGTCAAAAAAAAGGAAGAATCGATTCCATGGCTGGGGTACGAGGATTCGAACCTCGGAATGACGGAATCAGAATCCGTTGGCTTACCACTTGCCGATACCCCAATTTCCACGATGGAATGAGAAGAAGATGGCTGGGGTACGAGGATTCGAACCTCGGAATGACAGGATCAAAACCTGTTGGCTTACCGCTTGCCGATACCCCATCCAAGGAATCCTAGTAATGGGTCGCTCTAGGCGTGTCAAGCAGGTCAAAGCCCACGCAGAAAAGGCTCCGCTTCCCCTCAATTGATTTTGAACCTCAACAAGCCCTGTGCTACTCAGGGATCCCTGCGGAACTGCTGCGCCAAAAGGGAGATCAAGATGACTCAGCCGACACCTTCGTGGACGGGAAGAATTCAGAAGGACCTCATTCCTGCCGAAAAACTCCCGCCGCCACCAAAAGTCAGCGACGAGATCAGCTTTGGAGCGCTGCCTACCCCTCACATGCTCACCTGCGAATACTCACCAGAAACGGGTTGGGGAGACGCACGAATTTCAGCTTTTGCCCCTTTCAGCTTCCACCCCGACTCTATAGCCTTTCACTATGGGCAACAGGTTTTTGAAGGAATGAAGGCCTACCGTGGCCCCAACGACGAGGTCTACCTCTTCCGACCAGAGCTCAATGCCAAACGTTTTT
>JANQPW010000743.1 GCA_028285285.1 Silvanigrellales bacterium | reverse complement strand
AGGTACGGTCTGACATTCCCATAGCGCAACGCCGCAGTTCCGCTTCAGAAGCCCGAACTCTTGACAGGATCTTCAAACACAAGGTCGTTGCGAATATCGATGGACTTCGCGTCGGGAGCACATTCCGCGTCGGCCAAAACACGCTGCTGTGATGGCTCGCTGCCATCAGTCAAAGCCCTCAATTCGAGTTCGTGAGCAGCCAGAACGATATCTTCTGCGACAAGCTCAAGCACATTGGCCGCCAACCACTCACGCGCTTCTTTGTTTTTGTCTTTCTTCAGGTCTCCCAACTTTTCAGAACCCTCAGCTTGCTCGAGGTCGAGATCATCAAAACTGAATCGCGGCTCATACAACTCGTAAGATTCCTGTACTGTGAGCAAAGCTTGGGCTTTGGTCTCTTGAGACTGGAGCTCACCGATGCTCCGCACAAGGCGGGTTTGGTTCCGCTCGCGAGCGATGGTGATACCCCGCACAGTCGCCGAAACCGTGGTGACACCACCAAAGATCAGCCCATAAATTCCCGCAATGGCAGCTCCAATAGGAATCGCAGCCCCATTCAAGTAAGCGACTCCTAAGCCGAGGAAAGCCACCCACTTCGAGGCGTCCATCCATCCAAACAGCACTCCGGTGGCGCTGAGAAAAGGCTCTATGTTCTCTCCTTTTTCAGCAAGTTCGCTTTCCCGTCTCCTGGCCTCTTGCTCGAGCTCGGCGAGACTTGCTGAAAAGAAGTCGGTGGAGACCGGACGAACCTGCTTCAGGAGTTGTGCCTGTGCCTTCGTTAACTCATCTTCGCTCTTGAACCCTAACCGCCGCAGCGCCCTCCTTTTGAGCTCCTTTTGCTGCAGGGGTAACTTGGCATTGTGAACATGCACATTGTAGCGCTCTTGTCTTTCTCTTGCACTGTAGAGGTTTTTCTCGTTGCGCACGCGAAGATGGCTGATGTAGAGGCATTCATAGCTCACGGGTTCAGCGGTCTCATCTTCAACGGGCGTGAAGAAGAAATCCTTGAAAAGGGCCGTTTCTCGAAACCCATCCCAGCCTCCCAGACGCTTTGACTGCGAGATCTGCACGGCGCCCACTCCAGCGAAGCGAGACGAATTTTCTGATCTTGAGCGGCAGGAGACCGAGAGAAAAGAGTAAACAACGGCAAGAAAACCAGCCACCCCTCTCAGAAGGTTTCTCTTCCACCTGCCTTGAGCCACATCCACCCCCTCCTCACACTCTCAAGAATAACCTGAGACCTCACTCGAAGTCCAACTTGCGCTTCAGATTGAGCATCACGCGAACCAGTCTTGCCTCAACGTTTCCGCGATAAAGGCTCTCCGTGAAAAAGACATTGAGCAGTGCACTCAACTTCACCCGAAACGAAAACTCCAACACCGCAGCCTCGGAGGCCTTCTTCAAGCAACGCAGGTGCACGTCAAAACTCTGCAGCGTGAAGGTGGGCTCCCCCAGTTTCAACTTCTGCCGACAAAGCGCCGCTTCATCAGGTTGGTCCAGGCTGCTCTCTTCTTCTGCAGGAACCAACTCCAGGCGTTGCCCCTCCAAATTGAAAGGCCAGGTCAGATCCAGATCGTAGAGCGCCACAAAACGTCCTTTTTGGGGTTGATGCACCAAATCTTGAATGTGCACAACAAAGGTATCGCCACCAGGGCGCACATTGATTTGGTGAAGGGCCCATTCATTGTAGGAACTCAAATTTCCTACGACTTCAACAAGCTTCGCGGAGTGGTCTTTCACATCCAACTGGCCTGTCGTGACAAAGGTTTTTTGATCACCCACATAGCGCGTGGTCATTTCCAATTCAGGAGGAAGCTCAAACTTTGGCGTGGGTGTTGGGCGTCGTGGCGCGCCTTGTGCAAAGCTTGCCCAACCGATCCCCACCAACAGCCAGAAAAGCAATACTGGATCTTTTCTCATGTTTTCAATCAATTGCCACCTCGCATTTTTCAAAAAACTTCCGTATAAGGGCTACCTTTCCACGACGGCTTCCCACCGAGTGGGAAGGGTGCAAAAATAACCGTCTTTGCCTTCTGCGGAAACCCGATAGCCCCATCGTTCAACCTGTGAGGAAACTGCGTTGACTGAACACCCCATCGTTCATGCATTCTATCTGCTCAACTTTGCAGTGTTGATCATCTTTGCACAGATGGGTCTACAAACGGCCATCGCGCTCCGTTCCCATCGTCATGCTCAAGACGCTTCCTCTCGCAGCTTTGTTTGGCTCTGCCTTGCCATGGTTTGTTACTCCACCTTAGCCCTCCTCGCATTGCGAGTGGAAAACACCGTTTTCGCAAAAATCCAGTACGATCTCATCAATGCTGCAAATTATTGCAGCTTTGTTTTCTACATTCTCACACTGAAGAACTACCTCAACATTCGCACACCCTGGATAAAAGTTTCCATTGGAATTGCTCTTTTTGCTCTCAGTGTTCAACTCCTCTCCGTATTGTCCTTTGCCGTGTTTGGCAAAAGCGTCACAAGTCTCGATGTTCCCTTTGAAACGCAAAACATCATCATCCAAGCTGTGGGCAACCACATCACGCCAACAGAGCTTCAAAAGTCCGTTTTGGGCCTGCAGCTTCTCAACGTGCTCGTGACCTCAGGCTTTCTCCTGCGCCAGGTTCTGCGCGGCAAAGAAAAGGAATACGCTCTTGCGGGAGGCCTCCTTTTCAACTTCTTCATCTATTTCAATGAAATTTCAATTGTGGCCCTAAATTGGAAATACATCGTTCCCATTCTTCCCCTCAGCTACATTTTTGAATCGCTCCGCCTTGCCAACGTGTTCCAGGTGCGCCACATCAAAACCATTGCCTCGCTCGAGAACCAACTTGCGGAAATTGGAAAGAGAGCCGAGCTCAGCCACATTGCAGGAGGGGTCTTGCATGACATCCGAAACCCCCTCTCGGTCGTGGGGCTTATTGTCAGCACCATCAACTCCAAGATCAAAAAGAACGCCCTCGACATGGAGTGGCTCACAAAGAAAATGGGTGCAGCCGCAAAAGGTGTCGAGAGCATGAACTTTATTGCGAGTCAGTACCTGAAGCTCCTCCGTGGCACGGTGGCCACAGAAACCACACAAACAGATCTGGAAAGTGTTCTCAATCAAGCCATTGAGCTCTCCACCCGAAAGATCGAAGA
>JANQPW010000742.1 GCA_028285285.1 Silvanigrellales bacterium | reverse complement strand
TGTGCTGACCTTTCATTCTCTAACGAGAATGTTCGTCCATTCCAGGTCAACCTTACCTGCGCTCTCTCATCTTGTTTTATGGTTTTCAAAGAGTTCAGAAAATATGAAAGAGCCCACAGTGGAGAATTCCACTGTGGGCTCTTTTCTATGTCGCTTTGTCGTCTATGATTCAGTCAGGAACCGTCAAATGAAGTCCACTTGGAATGACTTGCAACGAGATTCTGCTTTTAGCGGCATCCATGTTTTCCCCGGAGACCTCGCCCCAAAAGGTTGAAATCATTTGTTCTTCGAGGGTGTCGGGAGAGGAGCCGCTTGCCTCGACATCCTCGCTTACGACGACATGGAGATCAGCAAATTCACCTGGCTCTCCCGTGGCAGCCCAAAGAAACTCAAAAGTTCCGGCTCGATAGGGTGTCATCTTCAAATCAAGGTGGAGCAGTATCGGCCCTTGTTCCGAGCTTTGAAGTTTCTCGAGAATACTATCTTTGAGCCCCTGGCCAAGAGCTTGGGCTTGGGAACTTGAGATGAACGACTCGTCAGAGTTGCCCAGATTCTTCCATATCGCTTTCAGGTCAGACTCCACCTCGCTCGCCTGAGGAGCGTTTAAACTCAGAAGAATGAGATTTGTGGTTTGGCGTTTTTGCTTGAGTGCCGCCGCGACGGGAAACAAATGGTCGGGTGCAGCGAGTAGGGCAGTCAGAAGTGGCCCTTTCTTGTTGGGAAGGATCTCCTTTGCATCCGACTGTGAGGCGGAAGGTACGCAGGAGATAGCCGCGACTAGAGTGAGAAACGCTGTCATCAATTTCGCTATATGGGTATCCATTTGGTCATCCTTGGGAGTTGAGAGTCCGGAACATGCCAAACTCAATTGTAGTGCCCTGGACCTCGATTTGGAATGGTTGACATTGTCATGAAGGATTTCTTCGTCACTTGATTGTCCGGCGTGCAAGGTTGTGCCTCTTGTTTGAAAAATCCACTTTGATATGCTGGCTTTTTCAGCTTATGAGTGGGAGTTAGCCAAAATTGTGGATTTACAGGGATATTCAAAGAGTATGGGATGAACTTGAGAGGGAGTATTCCGTTATCGTGATCACAGGGTCTCGTCAGGTTGGGAAGACGAGTCTACTTGAAGAGATCTACGGTTCTGATTCGTTGGTTTCTCTTGACCTTCCCCGTATCGCTGAGGCAGCGGAGACAACTCCCGAAGAGTTTCTTGGCCGTCTCCAGTTTCCAGCCATTATCGATGAAGTTCAATACGCGCCATCTTTGTTTCGACCGATCAAAAGCTTGGTCGATCGTGTGCTAAAAAAGTCGGGAGAAAAACTTCTGTTGACGGGTTCGGAACGTTTCCACTTGATGGAGGGAGTGACAGAGAGCTTGGCTGGGAGGGCAGCTATCATTGACTTGTCAACGCTCAGCTTGAATGAACTTGAAAACCACTTCAAAAAGAAGGCAGAAAAGAGCCAACTTCTTCAGTGGCTTTTAGATGGAGGCTATCCAGCACTTCACGCGCAGGTTTCTCATCGCCAGCGGTTCTATTCGAATCTTGTTGCCACATACATCGAACGTGACGTGAAGCGCCAGGGCCAAGTCCAAAGCAGTCGAGACTTTGATCGTTTCTTAAGGCTGTGTGCTGCACGCACAGGGCAAATTCTTTCAATGAATTCCATTGCGAGCGATCTGCAAGTGAGTCAAACGACAGTAAAAAAATGGCTTGGAATCTTGGTGGCATCGGGAATCGTGGAGCTTGTGGAGCCCTGGTTTTCCAATGTGACAAAACGCCTTGTGAAAAGGCCGAAACTCTATTTTCGGGACACAGGGCTTTGTTCCTTTTTGTTGGGATTGGACTCTGTGGCAGAACTTCAGCGGAGTGTTCACCTTGGCGCTCTATTTGAGAATCTCTGCTTCAACCAGCTGTCAGCTTTCTATCAAAACCAGGGGCTCTTGAAAAAGATCTTCTATTTTCGCACGAAAGACGGGGCTGAAGTGGACTTTGTGGTCTCCAAAGGAAGTGAGGTGGTGTGTTACGAGTGCAAATATTCTGAGAATCCAAAACACAATGAGAAATGTCTGGCCGAGGTTGAAAGGCTCACGGGTTTGAAAGTTCTGAGCTTGGGGTTGCTCAACTCCGGAAGGGAGCCATTTTGGGTGAACAAAGACAAAGGCATCTACGCCCAAAGCGTGGTTGATGCAGGAAGACCCCTGCAGAAGGGCTCACTTTAAAGTGTTTCGGAAAAAGTTCAGGGTCTTCTTTGCAACACCCTGTTGAATCGCCATTTTTTGCTCATTTTGAGCACAAAGCTCTCTCAGCTCCGGGTCGTCCTTTGGAAACCCAGGTTTACAAGCTTGAAGAAAGGTCATGTGAACGGTGTTTGGCACGACTTCGGTTGAGTTCTTTCCCATAATGGCCGCAAACTCTTTTGAGTGAATCTCGTCAAAGGGTGTGAACAGTTTGTCTGCGAGGAAAACAAAGGAGCGGCCCGCCATCCGTTTGAGCGACGTGTTGTCAAAAGACCTCACAAAACCAGGATCGTAAGCCACAACAGACTTGACTCTTGAGTCAACATAGCCGTTTTCGATGGCTGCTCGACCATAAGACTTTGGGTTTATCTTTTCGATCTGTTGGCACCAAACGGCAAAATAAGGGTCTTTTGTTCCGCGGCAGTTGGGCACGGGCGACGAAAATTTTTCCAGAGTCAGTTTTGCGCCTCCAAGCATCAATGCCGTCGTGCCTCCAGCCGAATGACCCACGGCGCCAACTCTTTTCATGTCCAGCCGGTTGGCGAATGGCTTGGCTTGCGCAACTCTATCCAATGCAAATGTGAGGTCTTTCGGGCGCTCCCACACCTTCATGATGCCTGTGCCGGAGTTGTCCCCCGTCATATTTCCCG
>JANQPW010000736.1 GCA_028285285.1 Silvanigrellales bacterium | reverse complement strand
GACCTTTCATTGAGTTTGCCAACAACAACGGAGAGGGGCACCACACGACCGAGAAAGCTTGTTTTGAGGCCGTGTGTGAAGGCCTTGTGCTTGCGAACCAATTCGTTTTCCTGGAGCTGTAGCTCTGTGAGGGAAGGTCCGCTACTCGCCAAACGATTTTGAAAGTCTTTTGTGAGCCGATCTCTGTCGTCGGCATGCATGGCTTTCTTCCAGGGGCTAGAGAGGTAAATGTGGATGAGTTCGGTGCGTTTGCTGAGAAGGAGTGACAGCACTTCCTCTTCAAAGCTTTGAAGTCGTTGCGACGTGTTTGGGTCATTGGTGTCAATGTGCGTGGCAATTTCGAGTTGAGTTTGTGTGTCTGTGAGTGCGTCGGAGGCCTCCGAGAAAAGCTCAAACCAATGCCGTGAAGAATGGGGGGCGGTTGGTATTTGTGAGAGGAGCTGGTTGAGCAACTCCTTCACCTGCTTCCTTGAGGTCGGATCAAAGTCGGCGTTGAGGTGGCGAAAAGGCTTGAAAGGTTCAGCCGACATGGGGAGTTTTAGCTCCTGTTTTTGAGGTTAAAAACACAGGCGCGGATGTGTTGAGGTCTTTGGATGTTGGCATCCGAGCCGTTTTTCTGCACGCTACTCATAGACTCTCGCTTTTGGCGGTTCATGTAAAGCAACACAGTTGATCCATTGGGGCCGGTGATTTCTCCTAGCCCTGCACTGCGAATCTCAGTTGAGTCAACCAGATGAACTGTGGCCGGCTGCTGGGTCTGCTTCTTTGAACTTCTATAAACAGGCGTGGTGAGGTAGGCCACGTCATCGTCAAGACCAGCAAGCCAGGCAAGTCGCAAATCTCGCGCCTTGCTCATTGGGGGGTGAGTTAAGTCTCGAAAGTGAAGCTCTGTCGGGAAGTGATTCAAGGCTAGAAAGCTCTTGAGAGTTCTTTTTCTGAGGGGTGCAGCCAGCTTGGGATCTGTGAGCCTCTGCGCAAATGACTCAACCTCATTTTTGTGAGCAACAGGCAAGGAGAGCCATTGAAGGTATGTCTTTCCGTTGATGGTGTCCTCACCAATCCAGGCCACATTGAGAGCCAGGGTGGTTCCCACGGGGCTGAGGTGAGTCTGCAGGGAGCTGAGCAATGAAGAGTCAGTTGCAAAGAGAGTGACCTGAGAGCGGCTCTCGTGAAAAGTTCTTTCTGCCACCAACCGTTGTGAAGTTTTTTCAGTGGCTGAAGGCATTGATGACAGCTGGGTTTCTTGAACAAGTGCTATGGCTAAGGGCTCTGAGTTTGCATCAGCCATTACAAAGTTGACATTGTCATAGGCTGAGAGCCTATCCACAAACTGTCCACGGAGTTGTATGCGGTCTTTTATGGGATCAATGAAGTACCAAGAATAGGTTGCTCCACGGCTGTCAATTCCACGGGTGCGATAGCTCTTCACAATAACCGAAACATGATTTGCATTTTTGTGAGATCCAAAGATCCAAATCTGCTGGGCAGATGCTCCTGAAGGGATGGCTGGTGTGAAGCGTTTGAGGGGTGTTCCTTTTTTGGAAACAAACTCAAGTACCGCAACGTATTTTTCTTGGTTCTTGGCTTTGTGTCGGTAGGTCGACCAGGTGTTTCCGTTGAGTTGGGTGATTTGAAAATCAATGATTGTGTGGTGCCGGGGGTCGCCTACGTAGATGCCATCTTCCCTAAAGGCGAAAGAGTTGTCGAGACTTTGCCAAACCGTTTTGACTTTATCTCTGTGTACCGCTTCGTAAATGAGAACGTTTTCTTCTTCAGGAGAAACGATGCGGAGGTTTCGCACCGAAGATGCGAGAGGCCAATTGAGGGCTTCGTCTTGTTCACAGCCTCGTATCTCATGAGATCCCAAAGAGTCCTGCAGCAGGTCTTCTGCATCAACGTCACGAACCTGCGATTGCTGCCCCAGGCTCAGGCAGCCCAGTAGGCTCAGTGTTGCGGCAAGGTTTGCAGTGTGGTTGAGCCACCCCAGTTGAAAAACTGTCCAAAGCCGTGCTCTCATTGACACCCACAATCACCTTTGTTGCCGATCTCTTCCTTGAGTGATGATCATTCTATCCGATCTGTTGAAGTGAATGGGAACCGAGGAGCGAAAATGTCAGTCACGAGGTGGAGCTCTGTGAGCCTTCAAGCCCAAAAACTCAACTCATTGCGCTTGCCAGCACTGGCCATGGCCTTGGTCGGCTTTTCGGCATGTGCGACGATTCCAGAGCAACGAAAGGATCTCTCCTTTCCCGTAGAACTCCCCTTTATGCGAATGGAGTCGAAAGAGTGCTACTATTTGGATGATTTCCTGCCAACTCCAGACAGCCTGGTCACAGGTAAGAGTGCTGGCTTGCTTCTGCGGTACTACACCTACAATTCGGCGATATATAAATTTTGGGACGAAGAGAAGGTGATGTTGGCCTTTTACAGTCGTGACAATCGTTGCTGGTCATTGTTTGAAGAATATGCGACCACAGGTTTTGGCTTGTGAGAGGAAAGTCGCTTTGGTTCCTGTGCTCCCTGAATCATTTCTCAACCGATTGCAAAAAAATCGCCGTCTGCGTGAAAAGTGGGCGCAGCGTCGTGGTGTGAGTTGTTACCGGCTCTATGATCACGATATTCCAGAAGCTCCGCTGATCATCGATCGCTATGAGGACACTTTCGTTGTGGCAAGCCTTGGTCGAACTGAGGGCTTTTATGAGGCGCTCCAGGCGGAAAGTTCTGCGCTGGCTGAGGTTTTGGGGGCGGCAACGAGTCAACTTCGCCTTCGGCAGCGCGCCCGTCAAAAGGGATCTCTTCAGTATGAAAAAAGGGGAGGAGTTGCCGAGCCACGTGAAGTCTTCGAGCATGATCTTTGTTTCGAGATTGATCTCAACCAATATCTCGATGTTGGGCTTTTTTTGGATCATCGGAAAACGCGCGCCTGGGTTCGCAGTTTGATCGAGGGTTGGAAAGATCAACAAACTCGGTGCCTCAACCTCTTTTGCTACACGGGAAGTGTGAGCGTTGCCATGGCCAAAGCGGGCGCCACGGTTGTTGACTCGGTCGACATGAGCCGGACTTATCTCGCTTGGCTGGAGCGGAACTATGCTCTCAATGGATTTGAGGGGGATACTCGCAGAGGTCAGAGACTTCATCAGATCCAAGCTGACATCACGGCTTGGCTGAAAGAAGCGGTCGTCGAAAAGTTCGGTTCTTATGACTTTATCTTTTTGGATCCTCCCAGTTTTTCCAATTCCAAGCGCATGCAAGGAACATTCGATGTTGCCCGGGACTTTGTTTGGCTGCTCCGACAATGCACAAAACTTCTCAAAAAAGACGGGCTGCTTTTCTTTTCCAACAATAAACGGGGCTTTTCCATGCCCAGTGATGTTTTGAATGGGTATGTCGCAGAGTGTGTCACCACCCTCACCCAAAGCCATGACTTTTCCCAAAGACCAGCTCACCAAAGCTATTTGCTGGCCCGTGAAACTGAAATTGTCGACTCTGCAAAAAAGGTGCTGAAGTCCCTCGGAGGCGACTTCTAAAGGAGCTGTTCAGTACTCGTCGTCTGCAATTTCAAGCGCTTCAACCGCCGTTGGGTCTCCCACCCCATAGATCTGGCGAATGCGTTCAATGTCGCCAGCGCTCAGCTTGCGGGTCATCATTCCTTCTCCAATGAAGAGAGAGGGGTTCATCACGCTGTATTTGTCGTCTTCAGTCGGCACATGGCTCAGTCCCAAAAGATGTCCCAACTCGTGGAGTGCAAGAGACTCCATATCTACGATTGTTCGTTTGCCCTCGCCAAACTCCGAGAGTGCGTCTCCGAAAAGGTAGTATTCGGCGTTGTATCGGATATCGGCTTTCACAATAGCCTGAGCATCTTCAGGGCTGTTTTCCCAAATGGTGGTTGCCAACACCGAAGGTGATTTGCCGGTGGAGAGAGCCCAAGTGTAGTCGAAATAGTGGCCATTCACGGTATCGTCGAGCGGCTCATACAAAGAGTTGAAGTCTGAGCCTTCGACCTGTTCAGTGCCTTGGTAAATGAACAGTTCTTTTCCAACGGCAGCTTCCCATGTTGCTATGGCGCGGCGAAGGTGATCCACAATTCTCTCAGGAATGGCATCGCTGGTTTGGAAGAGAACGGGTCCGGTTTTTGACCAGCCGGCTTGGCTGTGGATTCCCAGGAGGTTAGCTCCATTCATTGTTCCGTCACCGCTTGTGGTCACATTTGAGGGCGCGTTGGGGTCTGTGTACTCTTCACCATGCACTGGAACCCGGTAGTTTTGAGCTCCGCAAGCAACGTAACCGCCCATGAGGGTTGAAATTGAGAGCATGAGCATGCTGTACATCGTGACCAAGCGTGAATGAGCCATCCGACTCCCCCCTCCATGAACTGGGGGCTGTATCGGCGGCTTTGTGGTAGCATTTAAATAATTGAAAAATAAATAAATTTATCTATATAAATAAGCTACTTATTAAGATTGAAATGATGCTCGGTTGTGCCCGACTCATCGGTAAAGTAGACAGTGAGTTCTTCAAGGGTCACTTCTTTGGTGCGAATGGTGAGCTGGGTTGGTTTGTGTCGGGCAAATCGCACCTCCAGGCCCGAATTGCAGTGAAGCGGGCCATCTGGGTGGCGCTCAAAGTCAGAAGGGTAAGGAATTTCAACTCTTTCCCCCTTGGCGTTCTTCACAAACATCACGGCGCAGACCGTTCCGGAGAGTTTCGTGCCAAAATGGGCCATATTCTTGATGTTGAAGGAAACGGACAGGCTTTCGTCTTTTTTGTTGAATCTGCTCTTGATTCGGCTGATGGCGACACGTGGCTCCATCTGGCCAGCTTCTTCGACATCAGCGGCCTGTGCAGGATCAGAGGCTTCCTGCCCGTCTGATGAGGGAGTGTTTGCTCGAGCTGCAAAGCTCAGCTCTTCAGCTGAGAAGGCTATGTTTCTCTTTTCCAGAAGTGCAGTCGCAACCTGCTTGACACCTCGGTGGAGAAGTTCTCCTTCTCCGCTGACCACAAGAAAGGGAGCCTCTCGGAGGAGGTTCTCGTGGACCACTGATTGAGCAAGGTGGGCCGCTTTGAGTTCTTTCATGCTCTGCTGCGTGAGGTTGGTGTGGCGGTAGAGCAAAACCACAAGTGTGGCAGAGGCCATTGAGAAAAGCACGAACCCCACAGCCAAAAAAGCTGCAAGCCGAATGACCCAAAGCCGAATCGTGAGTGAGCGCGTTGAAGCGGTGTCCACGAAGTACATGATGTGAAGCGAGGGAGAGCTCCCCTCTGCTTTGGTTTGGTCGTTGTTCATGGCTATCAGTGTGGACTAAAATTGGCCTTCGGCGGGTTGCAACAGTTGCAGTGCAGTCTCAGATTTTTGAACGGAACGCCATTGTTCGGAAATGATTCGGTAGCGATCCTTTTCCCACTTCATATAGAGAGATTTTGTTCCAAAGTCGGAGTGGCCATTTGATTTGTACTCTTGCAGAAAGTTGATGATCAGTTGATCTTCGAATGCCACAACCGTGGGCTCCGAAAGGTTGATCTCAATCGAGGCGTCGCGAGACCTGGCTAGCCTCCTTTTGTGAGCTTCCCAAGCAGCCTTGTCCATGTGCTTATGAGAAAAGGAATCAGAATAGTAGGTCATGTACTGCTCGAGCAGAGATTGTTCCCACGCGGTCTTCCAAGACTCCAGCATTTTGAGAGCAGCCTGACGGGATCTCATGTGGTCATCGGGCCGAGTTGTGGTCATCTCCTTTGTGATCACAATGGGCGTCACACCTTCATCAATATATTGCTCCAGCTCTGTGATGTCCTCATTTGACACTGCCACGCAGCCTTCCGTGTCAAAGGGTTTTTCAAGGCGCTTTGGATCGTCGGTTGCATGGATCCAGATTCCATAGCCAGACTTTTTCTGGCGTCGATCAAAGATGTTCGGATAATCAAGAGTGAGAGCCAATCGGCCATATTTCGGTGGCAGCGAGTTGTCTGGAAGAACGCCATTTACAAAA
>JANQPW010000726.1 GCA_028285285.1 Silvanigrellales bacterium | reverse complement strand
GCGCTCTCGAGAACTTTGCGAAACACCTAAAGATGATGCACCACTAGTGCGGAAACTATTGCGAACAGAAGAAAGGAAAGGCTGAGCCAAAGCAAACTCCTCATCGTTGAGGTGGGCTCTCAGCACCTAGCGATGAGCGTCTTTCCAGGTCGTGATATCCCGAACCAAAATGCTCTCCAGCTCGCCAGCCACCTCCTTAATACGATACCAGTCTTCTCCCTCAACAGTGATGCGCGCTTTTGACTCCGTGCCACTATAGCGAGCGAGCACCCGGCCCGACTGTGCGAATTCGTCTTCATAACGACTCAAGGCCAAGGAAAACTCCTCCAACTGCTCGAGAGGAGGTTTACAAGGAACCTTCACAGAGTGTGTGACCTGAGGCAGTTTCACCATGGCTTCGGCCAAAAGAGAGGCAGGCTTTCCGGTTCGCCCCATCACCTCCAAGACCTTCAGTGCTCCCAGCACGGAGTCTCCGGTGGTGCTGGAGTCCATAAAGATGAGGTGGCCCGATTGCTCTCCCCCCAGAACCGCACCTTCTTTTTTCATCGCTTCCATCACCAGTCGATCACCCACACCCGTGCGCAACACCTGAATTCCTTGAGGCTCAAGGGCCAGGTTCACCCCTTTATTGCTCATAATCGTGCACACGACAGTGTCATTTTTGAGCTTACCGGCACGTTTCATGTGCAGAGCACACATGACAAGAATGTGATCCCCATCCAAAACATGACCACGTTCATCAACCAGCACAATTCGATCGGCATCGCCATCCATGGCAAAACCCAAGTCGGCGCGATACTTCAGAACTTCTCCCTGAAGGCGCTCAGGAAAGAGGCTGCCGCCATCTTGATTGATGTTCAGACCATTGGGTTCGTCGTTGATGCAAAAAACTTCTGCACCCAGCTCCTCAAAAACCTTCGGAGCCACACGATATCCAGCGCCGTGTGCACAGTCGATCACAATGCGCCTGCCCTCCAGGCTCAAGTCTTTGGGAAAGCGTTCCTTGAGAAACACCGCGTATTGTCCAATAGCGTCATCCACGCGCCGAGCACGCCCAAAATGCTCACCCTGAACCAACTTGTGTTCAAGCTCGGGATCATCGATCAGTCCTTCGATCTGAGCCTCAACGCTGTCGGGGAGCTTGAAACCATTGCGATCAAAGATCTTAATGCCATTGTCGTGAAAAGGGTTGTGCGATGCCGAGATCATGATACCCGCCGACGCCCGCATTCCTCTGGTGAGATAGGCCACTCCGGGGGTTGGCAGCGGGCCAACCATAAAGGGGTAGGCACCCACACTGCACAGCCCCGCCGAAAGAGCTCCCTCAATAGTGTAGCTGCTCACCCGCGTGTCTTTTCCAATGATCACCTTCGGACCATCTTCTCCCTCACGCAACGCGAGGCCAATGGCCTGGCCAATTCTCAGCACGGTCTGGGGGCTCATAGGCCCCACATTGGCCTGTCCGCGAATGCCGTCAGTGCCAAAATATTTCACCCTTCACCTCACTTCTTTTTCTTCTGTCGGTGCACGCTCACCTTGTCGGGATTGACTGTGACCAAGCTTGTTTCAGCCGGTATTCGAAGCCAAACCTTGTGCGGAGTGGGGGTCTCGGTCACATCTTTGCCCTCCACAAACGCGGAAACACTGTCCGTCGTGAGCCCTTTGAGAATTTCTTCTTCACCACGCAGTTCAACATCAATTCGTTGCGGCTGCAAGGTGTAGCTCCTTCGTTGGCTGTCCTTCACCCGCACCGGAACACCTCGAATCACACGATTTTTCTTGTCACGCCCCAAAAAAACCTGGACATTCACGCTATCACTTTCAATCTGAAGCCCAGAGTTTTCATCGAGAGCAATCTTAGCAATGGCAGAAAAGGTTTGCTCAATACCCTCAATGGTCACGGGGCTTGTGGAAAAGGATTCAATTGAATCCAAGGCACCCCTCGCCCCCACAACCTCAACCTCCTCGGGCTTCACGATCACCCGATCGATGGAGAGACCTTCCGAGGGAAGCCCCTGCAAAACGGCCCGAACAGAAACCTTTTTGGTGACGACCTCATCGAGCTCAAGCTCCACCCAAGGATCTAAAAAGGTCACAGTGTAGCGTTTGTCGAGGTTCGGGAAGTTGTAGCGACTCAGACGAACGCGAATTCGACCTGTTTCTTGTTCTGAAACATCAAGCACACCCACGACTTCTTCTTCTGTGGGTGGAACCGAAAACACGGAATTGGGCAGTCGCACTTGCATTTCGATAGCGCGCTCCTGAGGGCCCACAACCATCACATTTTCGGCTGTGATGATACGCACTCGCCCCACAACGCTGAACTCTCTCACTTGCTCTGTGCGAACGATGATGAACAACACCGTTGCAAAAGCAATAGAAATCACTTTCAACCAAAAGTTGTTGGTGACCAAACCCAGAACTTGAGAAGAAAACCTCATTTTGGGCCTCCCTCGTCTTCGGAACCGGGGGGTTTGGTGCCGGGCTTTTTCTTATCCTGAGAAATGGGAGCTGTCACTGACACACCTCCAATTCGCACATCTCGGGGGGGAGACTTTGGAGACACGGGAGGGTTGAA
>JANQPW010000716.1 GCA_028285285.1 Silvanigrellales bacterium | reverse complement strand
ATGTTCGACTCTGAAGCCTGCATTGCAGCCGTTGAGTCCGCATCGGCTCTCATCGAAGCCCCCGCTGACTCAGAAGAGGACACCACTGAGGAAAACTCTACAGAGGAAACTTCTGAAGAAACAACCGAATCTGCTGAATAAAACCGCTTTGGTTTGGGGGCTATGCCCTCAAACCCTTCACGCTCCACAGCTCCTTTCAATCATGTTACCCTCAACTAGTCATCTCACCATGAACTCTCACGAAGGGGCTGCTATTGAAGGTTGCTCTCATTGCAGCGATTGCGCTCTCAACCGCTGGCTGCAAGGTTTTCGTAGGCTCCAATACAGATTCGACCTCTCAGAACAAAAATCTCCTTGAGAAACTCCGCAACTTCTTCGCTCACAACGGAGATGAACCAGAGCCCACAAGATGCTCAGCAACGGAAGTCACAGACACTCCCTCAAATCAATCCACCGTTGTCAACACAGGGTCAAAGCAAAAAGATCCCAATCAAAGAGCATTTCGGGTAGGGGAAGGAACAACACTCCGTTTTCGGGGCAAAGAGTACTTTCTCGAGCAACTTTTGGGGGCAGGAGGAATCAACGCTGTTTATCGGGCCACGACCACCAACGTCAAAAATGAACAAGAAACCGTTGCCGTCAAAATTCCTTTTTCATTCAGACCGGAATCAGCTGCTCCGCAAAACCTGGCCGAGATCATCATCAAACGTCACAACATGGCCAACAGAGGTTGCCGAAACTCCTGCCGCGCACTCAACCTCTTGCCCATTGCGGCCAGTTTCATGAAAGCCACGGGCCCGCTGGGGAACGACCTCGGAGAAGTACCGGCCATTGTTATGCCTCTGGCCGATTTCACACTTTTCGACATTGCTGAAAGGTTCCGTTTGGGCCCACAACCACCACACGATGCTCTGCTTCGCATTGGAGCTCTCATTCAGCTGCTTGAAAACCTCATCAATGCGAGTGCCTACCGCTACCAACGGTTTTACCTTGCCCACAACGATATCAAAGCCGAGAACATTGTCGTTCAAAACGGCAAGGTCTTGCTGGCCGACTTCGACACCATTGAGGCGGTCGAGGTCTCTCATTCAGAAAAACCCCAACCCACATGGGAAACCCTTCCCTACTCTGTAGGTCATGCAGCACCCGAGCGTCACGAGCAAAAACTCACGAGGCAATCCGACTACTTTTCAATTGCCAACACCATTCTCCACCTTGCTTTCGGAAAGGTTGCCCAAGCCCTTGGCGATGCCGAAGCTTTCAAAAACAAAGGAAGGGCGAAACTTCTTGCCGAGTCTGCAAACCCCAAAATCTGGGGTTCGGTGCTCAACAAAGTCAGGACGACCTCAACCGCGGTGAGGCGTCAGATTGAAACTGCCGAAAAACACTCCAATGGCAGAAAAGAGGCAGTCTTAGAGCGCTATGACGAACTGATGAAACAGATTTTTTCGTTCCTGCAACACAATCCGGAAGACAGAATTCTCACAGGCCTCAACACAGGACCACTCACCAAAATGTCCTTGGAATCACTGCTCAGAGAGCCCCTCCAGGGAGATCTGAATTGTTCTCTATCAACGAAAGCTTCTGAAATAAATCCCACCGGGGAAACGGTGCCAAATGATGGGGTGGCACCGCTCGAGTCAGCAGAGTGAGGCAAATGCCTCTTTCTGCTAGGGAAGGTTGATGGGATCAATGGCAATGGGAATGAGGCTTTGGGTTCCACCACGGTTCACAAGGTCACCTTGGCCCAATTGACCGTAAGAGTTGAGCCCCCAGCAGGTGAGCTCGTCGTCGATAGTAACACATGTGGTGTTGGCCACCGCCTCAGCTTTCTGAACATACGACAGCGGGTTGAGGTACACAAAAGGAAGGTTGTCTCCAATGGTTTCTGGAGTCTGGCCTCGATTTGATGTGTCTCCCAAGCCCAGTTGTCCCGAACCATTCGATCCCCAACACTTCATTGTGTTCTGCACGAGAACAACACAGCAGTGCCCCCCACCACAGGTGAGACCGGTGGCCAGTTGTCCTGAGCCCAACCTCACGGGCTGAATCGGTTCATCAGGATCACCACCTGCCTCTCCACGCTCACCGGTTCCTAACTGACCCGCAAAGCTTTCTCCCCAGCAGTGAACCTTCCCAGACGCAAGCAAAGCACATGCAAATCCAGCCCCCGCTTCGATTTTCTGAGGAGCCGACTTGTCGGAAAGAACCACAGGAAGAAGTGAGGCGCCCATTTCACCGGCTTCATCACCCACTGTGGCTTTAAAGCCATTACCCAGTGCCCCACCGCTTCCGTCTCCGAAGCAGCGCACACTTTGATCACCAAGAAGCACACAGGTGAACTGTTGTCCGAGGGCCACATCCAGCACCCTCGCACCGGGGCCAAAGTTGACGTAGGGAAGCTGCTCACCCATTTCACCAGCGTCGTCTCCTCGAGACTCAGTGTCTTCAAGACCCAACTGGCCAAACTCGTTGAAACCCCAACACTTCAATCGGTCATCACGGCTCAACGCACAGCTGTGATTGTCTCCCACAAAAACCTTGGCCGCTCGGAACCCTGCTCCGAGGTCGACTTCCTGAAGTTCTCGACCCATCTCACCAGGGCCATCTCCCTGCGGTTCTGTGTGGGGGTATCCCAGCCGGCCTTCCTCGTGAAAGCCCCAACACTTCACGGCACCTTCAGTTGAGGCGGCACAAGTGTTCATGTTGGAATAGGAGAGGGAAGCAACAGCAAAGTCACGACCCAAGTTAATGGCAGGAAGGTTCGCCATCTCGCCAGGCTGATCTCCACGATTCTCTATGTCACCAAGGCCCAATTGACCCAGATCATTTCGGCCCCAGCAATAGGCCTGCTCATTGCGAACAACACAGCGCGGTGCTGCCTGAGATGACACACCAAATTTGGCAAACTCATTGACAAAGTCTTCGATCTCTTCACGCGGAACCTGAGGTTCTCCCTCTCCTCGAGCAAACAACACGTAGAAAAGCACACTTGAGTCTTGGATTCCCGAAAGAATGTGCGAATCTGAATTGGAGTCTTCCGAGAAATCTTGCGTTGCGTCGGGAGAGCCCGGCGCAATGATGATTTGATTGATAGAAGGATCGTTTGAGTCGTAGGTTTGCTTCACCGAAACTCGAACATTTTGCCCACCAATTGAGGTCGTGTAGGAATAGGCGTCAACTGCTCCGCCACCGTCAGCACCTGTGTCTCCCGTGATATAGAACTGAGAAACACTCACAGAAGAGGCCGCCATAATGAACATGCCGGGCTTTTTAATGGTGACATAACTCGACCCTGGACCAAAGGCTTCAGTGGTCACAACTTCACCACCCGTGTAGGCCAGTTGCTCCTGCAGATTGGTGTTGAGAAAATTCCCGCCGTCGTACATGTCGTCGCCGCCGTCAGGAATGTTGTTGCCCGTTTCACCATCTGTGAATTCAAACCGATTGGGCAAAAGTTCAGACAGGGCTTCAAATTGCCCATCAATTTCTCCAACAAATGACTCCAGGTCGATATCGGCCTGGGCGACCCCAAAAAGCAACGGTGCAGCTGCTCCGATTCGCAAAAGGGTTTTCATCTTCAAGTCCTTTCAACATTCAATTTTGAAGATTGGGGGCGGAATCGCCCCCTCAGAATCACTGAAACTCTGCAGAGATCCATTCAGACCACTGTTCCTTCACCTCTTGCAGCTCCGTGTCTGTGAAAATGCGAGGGTGAGCCTGGAACGCCCCTGAAGCATAAGCAAACACAACCGACTCAACGCCATCGGTCACCCGAGATCGCTGCCGGAAGGCTCGACAAAGCTCCTCATCATCCAGGTCCATGAAGAAGCGGTAGTTGGCTGGATGAATTCCTGGCTGATTCTCGCCACCGTGACAAAAAGTACAGTTTCGTCCTTCAACAACAGGCAAGACCTTTGTCTGAAACTCATCAAGAGCCTGACAAGCCTCCTCTTCTGCAAGAGAAAGGGTGTCAAATTTCAAACTCAAGGCGTCTCCCATCGCATCTTGCTGAGTGAAGAGCGATGAAGCCGCACTGAAAAGTGGGTAAGGAGGTTTTGGAAAGTTTGGATTGGGCAGTGGTGTTGCGTCTTGAGGAGAAACCACTGCGTCAATGCTGCTGAAGTTGTCTGCTGCCGCATCAAATGTGCCATTGAGAAAGACCTTAATGCCGGCAATCCGCACAGTTTGATCTCCCGAAACAATCCGGGGGCTATTTATTTTATAAACGCCTGGTGCATTGGGGGTGGGAGCAATGTACTGTTGAACCTCAACTCCAACAATAACATCCTGCAAGTCTGGCTGGAGGTCGCCTAAGTTCCATGTGAAGAGCTGAAAGCCCTCATCCCGCCCTGGAAGATCCAACCCAAGGCCAACAGCCTTCGTCACGTATCCTTCCTCGGTAGGGCACTGGTTTTCACCATTGTCAAACCATTCCTGGAGCGAGGCCGTCATTCGAGCTTCGTCCATATCGCAGTTGCAGTGACCATTCCCAGCCCGCTCCACAAAGTAGGAGCTCGGGATATCGGAAAAATCAACATAAGCCGAAACCCGCAGATAGCTCTCCTCAACATCCTCAACCGCAAAACTTGGCCCGGGGCCAAATCCAGCATGACACGATGAGCACATTCCAGGGCTTGTCATCAAATCATAGGTGCTTTCTTCAAAAGCACTCTGACCTTCTTCACATCCGGCCCAGGCCGTTTGGTAACTCCCAAACAGCGCAGCCGAAACTCCACAAACCCAGGCAAAACCACTCCCCATCAATCCCAATTTCATGCGTCCGTACCTCTGTCAAAAACAAGCAACGATTCCAGCTCTTCTGTTGAGAAGACACCTGGAACATAATTTTCAAATTCACCCAACCGTCCGAGAACGTTTAGGTAGTTCGCAAACACGGCATAGGCGGCTTTTTGTGGAGAAGAGCCCACAAGGGTTCCCGTGGACACAGCTTGACCGTTGGTGTAGTGGCCCACCTGCATGATCGGGTCATTTCCGTCCATGATGTAGCGAGGTGTCTGTTGTGGATCGAAGTAACCCATCACAGACATAGATCGGATTCCTGAATCACTTGTCCAAATGCGACTTCCCTGCCGGTTGTCACACCCTCCATCGGTGATCAGTTGGAAAAAGAGTGGTCTGTTCAGCGCTGAAGCCAGGGCCACAGCACGCCCAATTTGACGACCCATCTCCAAGTCTTTGGCGTCTCCCGTGGTGGCCGTGCCATCATGATAGTCACAACCCCCAACGGTCCAAACACCAGGTCCACTCTGGCCTTGCAGTGCATTCAACGCAATGGTCGCAGCCACCACATCTTCTGATCCCGCAGCGGAGTTGCCGTCGATTTGATAAACGGCGGCTGCCTGCTGGCTCTCACGCGGATCGATGCCGTCGAGGCTCTCCACCAAGCTCAGATTCTTCTCATAGGCACAGCGAGCAATTCGGCCCAGCATGTCGCCATCTGGTAAGCCGGCATACTTCGCAAGCTGGTTCTGCGTGACAGACAAGCTCCCCGTTGCAATTTCCCGCAGCTGCTCATCGCTGAGTTCGCCGAGGGTTTCTCCACCAAAATTCACAGCACTCTTCACGTCGTTCACGCTCGACACAAACACAGGGCTGAATTGGGGGTCATCGAAAGCCACATCGGAGTTTCCACCCCCAGCAGAATTTCGAGAGCCCAAGCCCTTGCTCACAAAAAGACCTTCAGCGCCAGCAGCAGA
>JANQPW010000713.1 GCA_028285285.1 Silvanigrellales bacterium | reverse complement strand
GGGTTCTGGTTTTCTTGGGAAAGCGGGAACCAATCAAAAAACTGAGCTCGTCTCCGCCGTGGCGGAAGTGGCAATGTTCGGCATCGATACGCTCGAACGAATGAGCTGCGCGGTGATCCTCCACAAGTTTCTTCATCTGATCGTCGATCAGATCAGTGATGGCTCGAAACACCACATTGGCGGCACCGTGAGATTTCATGGCCTGGTTGATGCCCGCCAAGTTTTGCAAGTCGATTTCCACGTAGATCGCTTGGTAGAGCGGGTTTTTCAGATCGGGTCCCATTTTCTTGAGAGAGGTGCGCAGCGAAGGCATGCGCTCCGAGGCGCCGGCAAACCCTGTAACGTTATCGATGGGGTTTTTGAGATCCATGGCCAGCCAATAGAGCTCGCTGGCGAGTGTCAGGGGAAAGCCGCTGTCACTTTCAGCTTTTCGTGCGCGCTTGACGTAGTCGGGGTGGATGTAGTTGTAGGAGCAGATGCTGTCGGGGTGCCGTTCGCTGGCCTTGTGCCGGGCGGCAATGGCCACGGTGGTCTCTTCGCTCTTCAGCGATTGTTGTTGAGGTTCGTCTTTGCAGCCGGGAAGTCCAAAAACAAACCCCAGGGAGAGGGAGACCAGGCCGAAAAGCACCCCACAGCGGGTTTGACTGAGGTTTGCTCTGGTGGGCAAAGGCATAGAGCTCTCCTTGAAAAAACAACGAGGGGGGTATCGGTCGGCAAGTCTCTCTTCTTGAGAGAAAAGAATGGGGCGGGA
Organism: Silvanigrellales bacterium; assembly: GCA_028285285.1. Taxonomy (GTDB): domain Bacteria; phylum Bdellovibrionota_B; class Oligoflexia; order Silvanigrellales; family Silvanigrellaceae; genus JANQPW01. The sequence goes on along the minus strand of JANQPW010000713.1, from coordinate 1,456 downwards.
CTTTCAGCCACGGCGACAATGAGTTAGGTTAAAGGGGCTTCGAGGCCACCCCCAACCTTTGGGAAGGAAAGACCGTGGAAGATCATGTTGATTTGCAGAAAAGCAGCACATCCATGAGCAACTCCGATGGGGCCACGCCCCGTTCCTCTTCCGGACTCCACCGCGAGGAGGTTTACCCCCAGTTTGCGCGCGAGGAGTTGGAGCCTTTTTTTGACAGCTTGGAACAAAAGGTGTTTTTGGGAAGAAATGGTGTTTCGCTCCGTTACATCCATGTGAACGCGGCGGAGAGGGGTGACCGCTGTGTGGTTGTGGTGGTTCCGGGCCGAACGGAAAGCTTTTTCAAATATGCCGAAACAATCTGGGACCTGTCACGGGCGGGGCATGAGGTTTTTGCCTACGATCACCGTGGCCAAGGTTACTCAGAAAGGCTTTTGGCCGACCCTCAGGTGGGTTATGTGCGAGAGTTTGATGACTACGTGGCCGATCTCAAAACTTTCCTTTCGATGATTGTGGCCAAAGAAAAGCAGGCTCAGAAGGTTTTTCTTCTCGCTCATTCCATGGGAGGAGCCGTTGCTCTGAAGCTCCAGCAACGCCTACAGGCGGCAGCCCCTTTGCCAACTCCGCTGTTTGATGGTTTGGCCCTTTCTGCTCCCATGTTGGAAATCTCGTTGGAACACCCGAGCTTTTTGGTGGAAGCTGTTGTTTCTGTGCGTTGCCTGATGGGTCAGGGCCAGAAGTATGCGAGCCTTCCTGGCCCCTTTGATGCGGCCACCTATGGAGCAGATCTGACGTCTTCCGATGAGCGGCTCAAGTGGTACCGTTCTTCCTTATCGGCGCGTCCTGAGATCCAATTGGGTATGCCTTCGAATCAATGGATGAAAGAAGCTCTGCGGGCTTCTTCTGGATTGCGGCGTTGGCTCAGTGAAGAGGGCATTAACCTCCCCGTGTTTCTGATCGCCCCGGGAAAAGACTCCGTGGTCAACACCGAGCGTCAGGAGTTGTTGCGGCGACACCACAAAGGTGTGTTGCTCGAAAGCGTTTCTTTACCCTTTGCCAAGCATGATGCCTTGATTGAAACTGATGATATCCGGGCTAAGGTCATCGAGTCGTTGCTTTCTTTTTTGGAGCACTTTGACTCTCCCGCGCCCCCGTTGCCCCATCACGCGGAAGAAGACCCCAGCCATGACCCCATGTGATTTCTCCGATCATTTGAAGCACTGTTTTGCGGCACCCATTGCTCACCGCGGGCTTTTTTCTGCGAGAGGGCCTGTGCTGCCGGAAAACTCACTGGCCGCTTTTTTGCGGGCAAGACAGCTCGGCTTTGGTGTGGAGTGTGATGTGCGGCTGGATGTGGCTGGAGAGGTGTGTGTTTTTCACGATGACAAGTGTGATCGGCTCTTGGGTTTGGACGCGGACTTTTCAAAGCAATCTCTCGCTCAACTGCAGGGTGTTCCCC
>JANQPW010000699.1 GCA_028285285.1 Silvanigrellales bacterium | reverse complement strand
ATAAGGGCAAGCTCGTGGTTGTCAAACTCTTGGGCCAGCTGCAGCCAAATGGCGGCAGGTGGTTCTCTTTGGAGCTGGAGTTGCTGAGGAGAAGGTCCCCAGGCCACCAGCGCAATCAAAAGCGTGACCTGAAAGGCGAAACGGAGAAAGGGCTTGTGGCGCGAGTCTACGCGTGGGTCGTTCATGATGCTGACATGTCAGATTTCTTGAGTTGTTTCTTGCCATGTTCAGGAGTTGCACACAGGTGTTCAGTTGTGAGGCAGCTGAGCCGTCTTGAGATCGCCAGGAGCGAAAGTGTATTCTGGTCGGGAAATGAGCGGGGAAGTCAGCCCATTGGCCTCAGTCTTTCTCGATGGATGACATTCCGGAGGAGTGCCGATGAGTGCAAGAAGTGGGATTTTTCTTCTGGCCCTGGTTTTGTTGAGCAGCGCATCGTGCCGATCGCGATCTCTCAATGAGGGGCTTCGCTCTAGCTCCCTGCGCAGCGGCTCTGGTTCCACAACCAAAGAGAGTGAAGTGTTTGATAGCAAAAAGAAGTGGGACGAGCTGGTCAGCATCATGGAAGGGGAGAGGAAGATCTCTTTGAGTTCACCCCAAGATGCCCTTTGCGTGGCGGAATGGAACAAAACCACTTTGCAAAGTGATGACAAAGTGCAGGGCATTGCCCAAATGCGGGCACTTGCAAAGTACTATGACGATGAGCAGCGTCACCTCCATGATGAATATGGGCAGTTGAAGAGGGATCGCGAGCGGCTGGACAAGGTGGTTTGCGAGGCTCCCCAGCAGAACAATCCTCGATTCTGGCCATCGTTCAAAGCATGGAAGGAGGTGCTGCTTCTTCTTTTGGGTGTGCAGCAGCGCATCGATCAGAATCGGGATGAGGTGGTCAACGCCTTTAACCAGAGTGAGGCTTGCGCGTTGGGCCGTCTCAATCATGTGCACGCTGTGCTCGAAACGCTGCACACTCACAACATGCAATATCTAGCCTTGCTCAAAAGCGAACACGAGATCCCGGCAGACCAATGGAAGTACCTGAACACCTTCTTGGCTGAGAAATCGAAAATCATTCTCTTTAATCTTCGGGACTCTCTTGTGCAGACCCCGCAATATCATTCGGAAGAAAGAGAAGGGAGAATCTATGCTTCCCTTGTCGTGCTGCAGCGTTTCTTGGGATTCATTGAAGACAACCACCAGCGGCCCAATACTCCTCGTGCTCCCGAAGCGTTGAGCGCTGTGATTGAAGAGATTTCAGCAACCTTTGAGAGAGGTCAAGAGCTGGGATTTGAGACTCTCATGCGTGTTTACTATCCTGAACTCACCCCACTGATCTTAAAGGCGTTTGAGGTGCTAAAGAACTTCGAGTTTTCAAGCCAGATTCCCGACCAAAAGTGGGAAGTTCGCGTGACGATTCAGCCGTTGGAGGGGATCTGTTACCCGAAACTGGAGTACGGAGCCTACAACTCGGCCCGACTGGATCTGTGAACTCAAGGTGATCTCGTGGGAACCCTATCTGTAATTCACAGTAGTGTGTCATAATACCCCCTGTTCCAGAACTCCCGGTCTTTGTTGTTCAATTTGATTGCTTCATGGAGGATGCATCCGATGTTCCCT
>JANQPW010000568.1 GCA_028285285.1 Silvanigrellales bacterium | reverse complement strand
TGGGTGCCCCCGTGTGTGCAAAATAGCGTTGAGGCCCAGCGTGCGCAAAAAGGTGCTCTTTCCCGACATATTGCTGCCAGTGAGCAGCACCAAACCATCATCGCGGTTCCAAGAAATGGAATTGCAAACCCGCTCGTCGCGAGCCAAAAGAGGGTGCCCGAGACTTTGCGCATTGAGCAGAACATCTCCCTGCGCAGAAAGCTCCGCGTGCTCGGAAAAAACAAAGTCGGGATTGTCGTTGGCGAAGCGCGCAAAACTGGCGTCGACATCGAACTCAATGAGGCCCTGCAGCAGGGGCTTTATGTGAGCATTGAGGCGCCGAAGCCCTCTCCACGCCAAAAGGCAGAGCAGGGTGTCGAAGGGAATGAGAGCATGGAGAAACAGCCAAAAGACCGGATTGGTGCGACTTTCAACCAGATTCAAGATCCCTTCCATGCGGCGCAGCTCGAGATGAGCCGTCTGCGCCGTAGCAGAAATCTCTTGAAGAGCGGGCTCGGAGCGCAACCTTTCCAGCTGCTGCAGAAGTGGGGCAAAACCCTGCAACCGCCTTTTCAGCATCAGGGCAAGCTCCAGCAGTGGGCGATAGAGACCCAGGCCCACCAAGGGAAAGATTGCATAAAGAAATAAGCGCCCGACAAAACCTTCCGATGAACCGCTTTGGAAGAAGCTCACATGCGCAGGAATCAAGAGCGCACCCCAAGCCACAACGGAGATCAGCCCGGCACCCACATACACAGCCGCCTTTCGCGGAGTGGATTCCTCTTGAAGCTGCTGCGCCAATGCCCCGAGCTCCGCAGTGCGTCCCTGAGAATGGGAAGCGCGCAACTGTTCCGAAAAGCGACGGGCGTCGAGATCTTTCAACAGACGAGTGTGGCGTCGCAAAGCAGCAATGCGTCTCGTTCGGCCGGAGCGGCTTTCAGCAGACTCCTTTTCTGAGTGCAAGAGGAGCTCCCTCAGCTTCTCGGAAGCCTCGGGAGTGAGGCTTGTGTCCAGTAGTGGAAAAAGCAGTTTCACAACGTCGAGATCGCCAGCAGAGAGGTGGCCGGGCTCTGGAGAACGGGCCAGGTTAGACTGAGACCAAGGCGGCAGGGCCGCTATCACCTCTTGAAACTGTCTTTTCTTACGCAACGCATCACTTTCGTAGGATCGCGCCAGGTTCTTCCACTGCTCAGAGCGGGCCTGCAATCTCTTGTGAATTCCAGACAACAGCAAGAAAAAACCCAGGCTGAGAAAGATAGAAAGCACATCCAGCACCGGCGGAAGCATGGGAATAAGAGAAACCAAAAGTGCCAGCAAGGTGACCGCCGTGATCAGCCGCACCACGCCAACCTGCCGATCAAGACGATCCAACGTGCTGTGGTTTTTTTCACACCTGCGAGTGGCAATGCTCATTGCGTCTCCTCGAAACAGAAACCCTCGTTCAAACCCGCCCACAAGACTAGGGGCTTGAGGAAAGAGTCGCAAGTCGACAGAAACATCTCCGCCCCAACCTTTCAATGGGGGTTTCGAGAGAGGGAAAAGCCAGGTACCTTCGGGCACAAGCCGAGACACCGGCTGCAGAAAGGAGCCACCATGACCCCTCCCTCCCCTTCCCACACCCCTCCGCGAAAACTGAACTGCGTGGTGATTGGAGCCGGAGTCTCGGGCCAGGCAACAGCACTTGAACTGGTCAGGCAAGGCGCTCCCCACGTGAGCTCCCTCACTCTTTTAGAGGCCTCAAGCCGCACGGGAGGTGTGATTTCCAACATCCAAAAAAAGGGCTACCTGCTCGAAACAGGAGCACAAGGAGTCTTGAGCAGCCGTGAAAGTTTCCGTCAGCTGCTCGAAGACATGAAACTCTCCGAAAGGGCTATCGTGGGCCGGGCAGGACTGCATCGCTTTTTGATCGTGTCGAAAAAACTGGTTGCTGTGACTCCCAACCTGTTGCGCTGGCTCCGTTCCGGACTGCTTTCCCCACGGGGGCTGTTCCGTGCAGCCTGTGAGATCTTCCAAAAACCACGCCGGGATCGCCCCCAAGAGAGCCTCCACGCTTTTTTTGCACGGCGCTTTGGCCAGGAGTTCGCCGACACCTTCGCCATTCCCTTTGCCACCGGAATTTGGGCCGGCGGGGCCCACAGAATTCTGGCGCGGTATGCCAGCCCGGGTTTGGTGCAATGGGAACAACAAGCCGGGAGTGTGACCTGGGGTGCACTGCGAACCGCTCTTTTGCGTTTGTTCCAGCGAATTTTTGGAAAAGCCCCACCGCAGAAAACAGCTCTGCGAGGGCTGGTGTCTTTTCCCAACG
>JANQPW010000681.1 GCA_028285285.1 Silvanigrellales bacterium | reverse complement strand
GGGCCAAAAGTCCCATGGTGTCCGCTATCCATTGTTTTGCAGGGAGCCAATGGTCTTCCAAGGCAGCTTGATCTTCGGGGTGGAGCCGTTGGTTCTTCTTTTCAATGGTCGCAAAAGCCTGATTTGCTGATTTTGCAAACTCGAAAAAACGGGCGATTGCGGCAGCACTGTTGAGATCGTCTTGGAGGGAGTCTTTCATCTCTTTTGTCAGCTCTTTGAGACCTGAAAGCAAACTCTGGGCAGCAGGCTTCTTTGTTTGCTGAGATGTGTCTTTCCCGAGGGTGAGGTAGTGGTCCACCAAGGAAACAGTCCGATAGAGCTTGGCCAATTTCTTAAAGTTTTCTTGAGCCATTTCATCTGTGTAGTCGAGTGGCTGGCTATAAGAAACAGACAGAAAGATCAGCCGCAGCACTTCCGGAGGGTATTTGTCTAAAAAGTCAGCGATGGAAACAAAGTGGTTTGTGCTCTTGCTCATTTTCTCGCCATAGAGCGTGACCATGCCGCAGTGCATCCAAAAGTTGGAGAAAGTTTCACCCGTTGAGGACTCCGACTGGGCAATCTCGCATTCGTGGTGGGGGAAGATGAGATCTCTTCCACCCATGTGAATGTCGATGGATTTGCCAAAGCACTTGGCAATCATGGCTGAGCACTCGATGTGCCAACCGGGCCGACCACGGCCCCAGGGTGAATCCCAGATCACCTCTTCGGGCTCGTCATCTTTAGCAAACTTCCAGAGGGCAAAATCAACGGGGTCTTCTTTTGAGTCGTCAACCGCAATACGAGCACCTTTGCGGAGCTCTTCCACTTTGTTCTTTGAAAGTTTGCCATACTCGTCGAAGCGGTTCACCTTGAAGTAAACTCCTGTGGAAGAAGCGTAGGCAAAACCCTTGTTCACCAGGTCTTCAATCAGGGCGAGAATCTCGGGGATGGTTTCTGTGACTTTTGGTTCCATGGGGCGGTTGAGCCGGAACTTTTCCAGGACCTCTGTTTGTTCACTGACGTAGCGGTCCACGAGCTCACCGGGCGAAATACCCTCTGCAGTGGCCTTGGCGATGATCTTGTCATCCACGTCGGTGATGTTGCGGGCCCATTGCACCTCGAGCCCGGACGCTTTCAGCACGCGAAAGAGGAGATCGTAGGAAAAGAACGTTCGGGTGTGACCAATGTGGGTGTTGCTATAAGGGGTGATACCGCAGCAGTACATCTTCACCCGTCCAGCCTCGAGGGGTTTGAAGGGGATCTTTTCGCGACGGAGTGTGTCGTAGAACTGCAGCGCCATGATTTGCCTCTGTGGGAGTGGGTTTGTGCTTCACCTGAAAGGTTTTTTTACCAAATAAGCACTTCAGGATCCATCTCCGTCAGAACTCAGTGGTGACCAAAGATGCGGTCGAAGAAACCACCGGCATGACCTTTCACGCTCTCTCCATGGCTTTCGGCAAAAGCTCTTAAATGGTCTTCGGCCTCTTTTGAAACTTTTGAAGGAATCTCAACCGACACTTCCACCACAAGGTCTCCTTTGCCCCGGCCACCTCGGCCTATTTTTGGGAAGCCTTTGCCAGGAACCAAGATTCGCTGGCCAGGCTGAACACCCGCGGGCAGTTGAACTTGAATGGGTTCGTCTTCGAAGCAATCCACGGAAATCTCTGTTCCCAAAATAGCTTGGGCAATGCCCACTTTGAGAGGGAGAACAAGATCGTACTCTTCGCGTTTGAACTCCTTGTGCTCATCAACTTCAATGAAAACGTAGAGATCCCCGGTTGGTCCGCCGTTAGCGCCAGCTTCCCCCTCCCCGCTCACGCGAAGACGCATGCCAGAATCAATTCCTGCTGGTATTTTGACCTTGATGTTGCTCATCTTTGTTTTGTAACCACTGCCCGAGCAGTCGGGGCAAGGGCTTTCAATAATGGTCCCTTTGCCTTTGCAGTCGGGGCATGTGGTTGAGTAGGTGAAGAAGCCCTGTTGCACGGCGACTTGACCCATACCATTGCAGGTGCGGCATTTTACGGGAGAGGTTCCCG
>JANQPW010000565.1 GCA_028285285.1 Silvanigrellales bacterium | reverse complement strand
ACGCCGTGAAGCTTGCACTGCAACGCACACTTTCTTCACCTCGCTTTTGGCTTTTCATTGGAGAGCACGACGGTTCGCATCCAGCGCCGCAGCTCACTGAAGCGGGCTTGAACTGGCGCCTCAGTCTTGCCTTTTGGCGCAGCGCGCCACTGGGAGAAATTCCGGCCGGAACGCTGGAAGAAAAGACCCAAGCTGTGATGGGCTCTCCGAAATTTGAACGCAGCTGGGTGGAGTTTGTGGACCTTTGGTTGGGTCTCGACTTCCTGCCACAGGCCGAAAAAAACACAGAGGCTTACCCCCACTGGAATAAAGACTCCATCGCCCTTCTCCGAGAAGAGATCCACGTGAATGCGCTGCGCCTGTTTCGAGAGCAACGCGACATTTCCGAGCTCATTTCTTCCAACGACTGGATCGTTCCTCCAGGGGCTGAGCGCTTCTATGCCGATGGGCAACAGGCCCTACTGGAGCCGCGAAAGGGTTTTCTCGGCAGCGGTGCCTTTGCGGCACTCACCTCTGGTTCGAGCCTCACCAAGCCCACAACTCGCGGCAACTTTGTTTTGAAAAAACTGCTGTGCGAACCCGTGCCACCTCCACCTGCCGGAATCGGCGCCATTGCGCCCGAACTGTCCAGCGCGGGTTTGAGCACGCGAGAAAAGTTTGCCAGCCACGCCAAGCAAGAACCCTGTGCGAGCTGCCATGTGAAAATGGACCCCATCGGGTTTGTGTTGGAACGGCTTGATCCCACGGGTCGCTTCCGCGCCGACTATTCCGTGCTCAATGCCCAGAACTTCTCGCTAGGGAGTGCTCCTATCGACACCGCAGTGCGGCTCAATCTCGGCAATGGAGACGTTGATCTCAACCAAATCACTCAGCTCGGCGATCAGGTCGTTGCAACGCCACAGTTTCGCCAGTGTGTGGTGAGCAGCTTTCTGCGCTTCGCCTTTGGCTTGACCCCTCAGCAGCTGAGCCCGGCTGCTCAAGAATCTCTTCTGCAACACCTGTCAGATCAAAAGCTCTCTCCACAGAACCTCGTGAAGGTGATCTCACAGATTCCCAGCCTTCGCAGCGTGGAGCCCACTGTTCCTTCAAACCCAGCGGCGGAGGAAGCGCCATGAAAAAGCCATTCGATTCGGTGGGCCGCCGCCAATTCTTCAACTCGCTCGCTCGCCTCAGTGCCTATGGGCTTCTCGGGCACGGAATGGCTCGCTTTGCCCTCACTTCAGAAGCAGGGCGTGCGGCTGAACCGACTCCCCCACTCCGACTCATCAACTACAGCTTTCCCAATGGCTGCCAAAATCGCCTTTGGAACTTTGAAGAAGCACTCCAGCCCATGGCCAGACACCGCTCTATATGCCATGTGTTCAGAGGCTTGAGAAACAAAATCTCAGAGGATGTTGGCGGCGATGGCCACCTCAGGGGTGGTGTTTCGTTGTTCACTGCGGGGTGGGCCCGAAGTGACAACCACATCTCTGGACCTTCACTCGATGATATCGTTTCGCGGCGGCACAGCGGCGGAGCGCTCTTGGGAGCTCCAGCAGCCTTCGGCCTCACCATCGGTGCTTCGGGAGGGCAGATCCGTTCCCTCGTGTGGGGCCGCAGAAGCTGGAAGGAAGATGGAAAGCCCCACCCCATGATCGTGAACCCTCTTGCTGGTGTTTTTCGCTATTTCAGCAGTGAGGTTGAAGCCGACGGAGATCGTGCCACACGAGACTACCTTGTGGACTCGTTGAAAAACGACATCACCCATCTGTTGTCGGGGCGCAGTGGGTTGAGCCGCGCCGCTCAAGTTGCCCTTGGCCAGCAAATGGAACAGGTCTATCAGCTTGAGAAAAACAACCGAAAGCTCTCAAGCCAGCTCCAGAAACAGAATGGACCCGCACCGGAAGATATTGAGCGTTGGCGTGGCAAGATTTTGAAAGACGATTTTCGTCTCAACCACGACGTGTATCTTCCCGTTTTTGAAGAGCAGCAAAGTGTTTTGCTGAACGCTCTTCAGAGTGAGTTGGTGAACACGGGAAGTCTCATGTTTGGCAACTCAGGTGACGACTACTTTCACCCTGGTTTTCAACTGGGCGACCACGACACTTCTCACTACGACAACCCCACTTCAGAGTCGGTCTACAAAGACTATCGAAAACTCCACATGGAGCACCTCGCCCAGTTCATCGATCGCCTCGCGGCCACAACAGACGCATCGGGGCGCAGCCTTCTCGATTCCACCATTGTGCTCGTGGGCTCTGAATTTGGAGATGGCCGGGCCCACACACAAACCCCCCAACCCCACCTGATCGTTGGTGGCAGCAATCTTCTAGAGCCCGGAAAAGTGTGGGATTTCGCGACCCAGAAAACGCCCACCGACCTCTACCACACGGTTGAGCAGTTTTTTGCTCGCCAGTCGAACACCGGCACAGCGCCTCCGGCAGTGCCCCCAGAGCCATGGTTCAAAGGAGAAGCCCTGCCGGGAATCTTCAAGGCTTAGAACGCCTACCGGTGACCGCCCCAGTGAATTGCAGGTGAGTAGCGACAATGCTAGGATTTGCCTTTCCTCAGAGAAAGAGAAAGGCGCACCATGTCCACACCCCTTGGAGAAAAACCCCAAACCATACTCGTGACAGGCGGATCTGGGTTTATTGGATCTGCGCTGGTGCGTCTGCTGCTTGGGAGCACCCCTCACCGTGTGATCAACGTCGACAAATTGACCTACAGCGGCAGCCCCCTGAACCTTCCTGGGGCCGAGAAAAACGCGAACTATGTGTTTGAACACGCTGACATCTGTGATGAAAAACGCATGCGCGAAATCGTTGCTGAACACAAGCCTACGGTGATCATGCACCTCGCCGCAGAATCCCATGTGGATCGCTCCATTTCCGGCCCCGGTGCCTTTATTGAAACCAACATCAAGGGCACCTACTCGCTCTTAGAGGCTGCCCGCGGGTACTGGAATGAACTGAGTGCCAGCTCCAAAGAATCTTTTCGATTTCTGCATGTTTCCACCGACGAGGTGTATGGCACTCTGGGAGAAACCGGGGAATTTCGCGAGACCACACCCTATGCCCCCAACTCTCCCTATTCGGCCAGCAAGGCTGGCTCCGACCACTTGGTTCGGGCCTGGCACCACACCTTTGGTCTGCCCATTCTCATGACCAACTGTTCCAACAACTATGGCCCTCACCAGTTTCCTGAAAAGCTCATTCCCGTTGTGATCATGAAAGCCTTTCGCCGGGAACCCATTCCCGTTTACGGCCAGGGAATCAATGTGCGCGATTGGCTTTTTGTTGACGATCACGCTCGTGCCCTCATTCAGGTTGTGGAAAAAGGACGGCTGGGTGAAACCTACAACGTGGGTTGTCGGAACGAGCGGAAGAACATTGAGGTGGTCCGCTCTATTTGCAGCACACTTGATGAGATCTCTTCCCAGTCGGGGGGCGCCTCAGCCAGTGAAGGTTTTCGCCATGACAGCCTGATCACCTTTGTGACCGATCGCCCTGGGCACGACCTGCGCTACGCCATTGACCCCACAAAGATCGAAAATGAAATTGGCTGGAAGCCGCAAAAAACTTTTGAGGAGGGCCTCAAAGAAACAGTGAAGTGGTACCTCGACAACACTGCCTGGGCAGAAGCCATTGTGAAAGAAGCAGCGGGCAAAAAGTAAACGGCGCTAAGGGCCTACCCAAAGCACACGCATGAGGAACTAGACATGGGTCAAAACAATCCCCAACGCAGAGGCATTATTTTAGCAGGTGGCTCCGGCACCCGGCTTCACCCCCTCACAAAGGTCATGAGCAAGCAACTCATGCCTGTTTATGACAAACCCATGGTGTACTACCCGCTGTCAACGCTCATGCTCGCTGGCATTCGGGAGATTTTGGTCATTTCCACTCCCCACGACCTTCCTCTTTTCAAACGGCTGCTGGGCGATGGCTCCCAGTGGGGAGTGGAGCTTCACTATGCCGAGCAACCCAAGCCGGAGGGTCTGGCTCAAGCCTTTCACATTGGCGCAGACTTTGTGGGAGACAAGCCCAGCGCTTTGATTCTGGGAGACAATGTGTTCTACGGCCATGGCCTCACCCATGCCTTAGAACAAGCCGCGGGTCGAGCTGAGGGAGCCACCGTGTTTGGTTACTACGTGCGCGACCCGGAACGCTATGGCGTTGTGGAATTCGATGAGCAGGGGGGTGTTGTTTCTCTGGAAGAAAAACCAACGCAACCCAAGTCAAACCACGCGGTCGTGGGTCTCTATTTTTACGATGAAAATGCCGTTGCGTTTTCACGCACCCTCAAGCCCTCCGCCCGTGGAGAGCTGGAGATCACAGACCTCAATAAAATTTACCTCGAGAAGAAAATGTTGAAGGTCGAGGCTCTGGGCCGCGGCACAGCTTGGCTCGACATGGGAACCCATCAAAGCTTGCTTCAGGCATCAAACTTCATAGAAACCATTGAATCTCGGCAAGGTTTGAAAATTGCCTGCCCCGAAGAAATTGGCTTTCGGCGCGGCTGGATTGGTGCTGCAGAGGTTGAAAAGGCAGCAGAAGAGCTGAAAAAGAGCACCTATGGTGAGTACCTGAAAACCGTGCTGAAACAGGGCAAGGGCATACCGGGAGGAGCTCGCTGATGAAGGTGCTCCCCACACCCCTTGAGGGTGCTGTTGTGATTGAACCCAAGGTGTTTGGCGACGAAAGAGGTTTTTTCCTCGAGACCTTCTCTGCCGCTCGCTTTGCCGACCATGGATTGCCCACGAACTTCGTGCAAGACAACCTCTCCTATTCCCGCAGGGGCGTGCTGCGTGGGCTGCACTTTCAAAACCCCAACCCCCAGGGAAAGCTGGTTTGGGTGCTTGAGGGGCTGGTGTTTGATGTGGCCGTTGACCTGCGCAAAGGCTCGAAGACTTTTGGCCAGTGGCATGGCGTGGAGCTTTCTTCCGAAAACAAGCGGCAGTTTTACGTGCCGGAAGGTTTTGGTCACGGGTTTGTGGTGCTCAGTGAAACGGCTTTGTTCACTTACAAGTGCACCCAGCTCTACAGCCCCAGCACCGAAAAAAGTTTGTTGTGGAACGACCCTGAAGTGGGCGTGAAATGGCCTGAAGGCTGCGAACCACAGCTGTCGGAAAAAGATCTGAAGGGCAAGCTGCTCAAAGACTTTTCCGCCGATGAGCTGTTTTAACCCACTCAACCTTCTCAAAGCTCAAGCAATAGGAGTGCACCGATGAGTTCCTCTTTTCCGAAGATCCTTCTTTTTGGCAAGGGTGGCCAAGTCGCCACGGAGCTCGAACCTCTCCTTTCGTGCCTGGGGCCCACCCTACAGCTGGGCTTGGAAGACTGTGATCTGGCCAACTCATCGCAACTGGAAGCTGTGATCAAAGACTTTGGGCCGCAGATCATCGTCAACGCGGCGGCCCACACAGCAGTTGACAAGGCGGAGTCGGAACCCGAATTGGCCCATGCGGTGAACGGCACAGCGGTGGGTGTGATGGCCAAAGCCACGCAACAACTCAACGCGCTGATGGTGCACTACTCCACCGACTATGTGTTTTCAGGAGAATCT
>JANQPW010000563.1 GCA_028285285.1 Silvanigrellales bacterium | reverse complement strand
CCTTTGCTGAATCTTTTGCTACCCTTGGTCTCATTTCCGGCTTCGGTGGTGCCCACGTGCTCACACGCCTGGTGGGTTGGGGTCGCGCTAGCGACTTGGCTCTCACGGGCCGCCGCGTCAGTGCAGAAGAAGCGCTGCAAATGGGCCTCATTTCTCGCCTGTGTGGTGAGGAAGAAATCGAAACTGTCTTGACAGTCACCTGTGAGCAGCTCCTCAAACAATCTCCCCCAGCCCTCGCATACACAAAGCGGCTGCTGCGACAAGCCTGGCACCAATCTCTTGACGATCACCTCTTTGCGGCATCGACCCTGCAAGGAGAGTTGCAGGTGCGCCCCGATCACATCGAAAGGGTGGAGCGCCTTCTCCAGAAGTGACCCCACTTGTTTCACTCATTGTGCTAAAATTTTTGCGGATCATACCCCCGTTTTGAAATTTGGGAGTCACCAACAATGGCCTCTGCACAGCTTCATGTGTTTGTCCGCCGAAGGTTTTTTCTGCATTTCACTTCCTTTACCGCACTCTGCCTTCTCTTGATGGCCAGTGGTTGCAGAAATCGCGAGAACGAGAGCGCCTCCCAGGCGAAAGGTGCGTTTGGGGTTTCCGAGGCCCATCGATTCAAGGGCAAACCCGAGAAGCTTGTAGCAGCCTACATTTCCCTTCCAGCTGTGCATGGCACGGAAAAGAGGGAAGCTTTTGTGAGGGGGATGAGTCTTGCGCAGATAGCTGAGCTCCAAGACTACATCTCCCAATTCCCCCACTCTCCAGAAGCGCAGAAAAAGGAAAACAAGGGCCTCGTTGGTTATGCCCTTGAAATGCTTTTTGTTGCCGACGACCAGGCCACCTCAGTTCCCGAAAGTGTGGTGCCAACAGCTGCCCTTGCCTTCGCAGCCTCCAGCGCTGGGAAGAGCTTTGCCGCATACGAGGGCTTTCTCGACGCAAGCTCCAGCTGCGGAAGACCCGACGATTTGCGAGCTCTCCATGCGGCGACAACACGTTTGGGCAACAGCGTGTACAAGGGCACTCGACCGGTGGCTCACAAACCCCTCCACCCCGACACCGTCCGCATGATCTACTCCCAGGTGCATCAGATGTTCCAAAAGGGTTCTTCCAAGGCAGTCCACTGTCTGGCTTTGGAAATGTTCCTACCCATGATCAATGGCACGGGTGTGGTGAGCAGCTTTGTGAAAGGAGCCCCATTTTCTAGCTCGGAAGCCTCGGGGCCGGAAGTGCAAATGAGCCTCTTTCTTCTTTTTGTCTACAGCCGCTTGGCGGTGCTCCTCGACGCGGAGTCGGCATGGGCATCGGCTCCAGAATCTCCATCTCAATTGCACATAGAGCGCATCAACCCCGCACTCCGAGCCTTGAGCGAATCGATTGAGTCGTTGATCCCAACCCTTTTTCAGGCCAATGGCCCCCGCATCAACTTCTGGAAGTCTCCCTGGAAAGACAGCACTCGAGGAGGCTTTGATTGGAAAGCCCTCCAATCGCTCACTCAGGAACTGATGTTGGACAACACTCAAACACGGGCTGCCCCTTCGAGAAAGGCAAAATCCGCACTTCAGCGCCTGAACCTCGAAACGTGGCCCGATGGCTCGCCAGAGGCTGTGAGGTCGTTTTACGAACAACTCGCCACCACCCTCTCCAAACAAACCAAGCCAACCAGCCAGGTCTGGGATGCTCTCGGCGCCTACTCGCTTGGGCTCTAGCGCTTGCGTTTGCGCACAGGGCGATACAAATGCCGGGCCACCACCTTTTTGTAAACACGCCGCACAAACTCTCGGTACCTTGTGTCTTGGGTTTTCTCATCGAGCGACTTTCCCAAAAAAG
>JANQPW010000613.1 GCA_028285285.1 Silvanigrellales bacterium | reverse complement strand
GAGTGCGACCTTTCTCCTCATTGCCACATATGCGCAAAGAATGATATCCCTTTTGCAACCCAAGCCTCGTCAAGTAGCGGTTTTCCTACAGCCCCATATTTTTCAGGCATTCTTGCCAGGGCAGCACATCGACTCCGTCAATCTGTTTTGACACCTTGCCCATGTGCACCACCACGGGGAGAAACTGGGGACAGACCTCTCGAAAACTCGCAAACGGCTTTTGATTCACTTTAGCGACTTGGTGAGTCGACTTGCATTCGATAGCCCAAACTTCCTGATTTATTTCCACGATAAAATCAATCTCAGCACCGTGTTCCGTCCGGTAGTTTGAAACACGAATTTCCACATCCATTGCAAAACTGCTCGCCATCAACTGACTCAAAAACAGATTCTCAAACAACATGCCCATTCGATCACTTGAGGGCACAAAGTTACCCAACAAGGCATTGAGGAGGCCATTGTCGAAAAGAAAAAATCTTGGGTGCTTCACAAGGCGCTTTCGTGAGCTCTTCGTGAAAGCATCAACTCTGTGCAAGATCAGAGTGTCTTCGAGAATTTCAATCCAACGGGAAGCACTGTGCCGGTCAACTTGCGCTTGGGAAGCGAGTTTTGTGAGGTCGAGATATCTTGTGCACTCCCTTGCGACAGCGTGAAGGAAACGCGCGAAGCCCTCGATGTTTTTTGTGAGCGCCTCTGCTTGAATCTCCTCTTTCAAATAAACTCCCGCATAGGTCGAAAGCAGCTTCTCCTTGTCGGGTTCTGAGTCTTCGGTGTGCACTCCTGGCAAGGTACCAAAGCCAAGAGAGCTTTCGGAAATTTCGTAACTGAGCTCACACGCAGCAAGGGGGCCAAGGCGGTATGAATAGATCCTTCCGGGAAGTAAATTTGCATTGCCTCTTTTGAGTTTTCGAGCACTTGAACCCGTGAGAAAGAATTTGGGTGGGTTTGGGATTTCGTCGATTGCGAACTGCACGGTGTTCAGCAAACTGGGCAATCTCTGAATCTCATCGATCAAGACTGTCTTTGGGGAGCCGGCCTGAATTCTCTGCTCAAGTTCGCTAGGGTTTGAAGCAAATGCAAGATACGTGGGCTCGTGGATCAGGTTGATGCTGAGCTCAGGTTTCAGGGACTTGATGAGGGTCGACTTTCCCGTTTGACGGGGGCCAAGAAGCAAAACGCTTTTTTTTGCGCCTTTCAAGTTTTGCTGCAGTTTTCGCGGTATCATCAGGACCTCCACTCCGCTTTGGGAGATGGAGCTCATTTTACCGCGTATTTTGAGCACCATCAATCTGAAAACACCACTCATTTCAAATCTCTTGACATCGGAGACCTACCGAGCCAATAAGATATTGAAATTATTTCATAAATAATCAAATTCTCAATTCAAGACACGTTTTCTCCGATACCCACCTTATGAAATTGAAACCGAGAACATATTTTGCCCTGAGTGCCTTGATCACGGCAGGTTGCGCCAACTCCACCCTGCAGAGTGCTTCTTCCCTCACTCAAAGAGAGAAAAAAGCCTCCGAAAATGCTGACAGGCAAGCCAGCGAGGTGCAGCCCGCCAACGGTGCCTTCACTCTCGCAAAAAACATCGTGCTTTCATGGGAGCAACTCAAGCAAGGCCAAGCTCCACTCCAGGAAAGAGA
>JANQPW010000611.1 GCA_028285285.1 Silvanigrellales bacterium | reverse complement strand
CGACACCACGAGGGCGAGATCTCCGCCGATGTAGCGCTTTCCAAGCCCCCTGTGCACATTCAGGCAAATCTGATCCAACAGAATGACCAGTGCAAGGCTTCCTGCAGCAAACTCAGACCAATGATCAAGCCTCCCCTCTGTTGCCCGTTGCAGATCGACGCCGAACAGTTTCTCGAGCTCCGCATCAAAAGCGGGGTCGGTGCGAAACAGCTTGCCCATTTCTTGGGAGGTCCAATAGCTCACAATTTCCTCAGCTCGTGCCCTCTCCGATTCACTTGCTGGCGCAGTTCCCTGTTGGTTCAATGCATTCTCCCTTCCGCTTCCTTGCCGAGCTCCTCACGGCCATGCCACAATCAACCCTCCATTCAGAGAAGGAAACTTTAACATGAAATGGTTGGTGACTTTACTTGTCGCTCTCTCTTGCCAAACCCGCACCGACATCACACGAGCGCTCCACCAAAGCGAGGTGAACTTTACCTTAGCTGATCACAACGAAACCATTTTGGTGGGAAGCTCAGAATCCACTCCCCAGCTGGCCCTTGTGAGGCTGCGAGGCGCGAGGGCGGCACAGGTTGTTGTCGTGTCTTTTCGCAACCACACCACCCTCCACACGGTGGAGCTCTCGACAGGCCGTGTCACGCGCCAAACTCCCGTTGGGGGTGACGACTGCACCCCATAAACCTGATCAGAACTGTTCATAAAGTGAACACCGGTTGAATTTAGATTCCACTTTTGTAGTTTCATCGAGGAACCCCCGTCAAAACCAGAAGAGGTGGAGTTTGCGGAGGACGTTCTGTGTCTCATGACAGTCTTCAGCGCCAGACTCTATGGAAAACGCTCACATCAAAACCGAATGAAAAAGGCAGCTTGATTCGTGACCATCCGCGCCCACAAAATCAAGCTCAACCCGACGAGTTGTCAGGCGGTCTATTTTGCAAAAGCCTCTGGCACAGCCCGCTTTGCTTTCAATTGGGGCTTGGCAAGATGGAAAGAGAAGCTTGAAAAGAAGGAGAAAACGCGATGGAGAGACCTCCGAAAGGAGTTCAACCATGAGGTCAAACCCGAACACTCTTGGATAAAGGAAACCACCAAATGTTCTCCCGCCATGGCTTTTCATGACCTGGGCGATGC
>JANQPW010000596.1 GCA_028285285.1 Silvanigrellales bacterium | reverse complement strand
GAAGGTGGGAAGAGGTGCCTGTCGTTGAAAGAGGCAGGAGGTCTCAAAATGAGCTGCGCATTGGTGTCACGGGTTACCTGCTTCGCGAAACCTTTGATCGTCTTCCTTATTCCACTCGCGCACAGCTTCGTTTCGTTCCTCCCCAGGAGTCCCTTCTTCCTCAGTTGAGAAAGTTGCGTCGGGAATCGGATGTGGTGGTGCTCTTAGCTCACGTGGGTGGTCACTGCGATATGTCTCAACCTGTGGTGGAAGGTGATTCCGCTTGTGACCTTGGTGCAGACCTGCAGGAGGTTTTGAGTGACTTGTCAAAGAGTCAAGAGCGTTGGGGAGATCTGGTTGATGTGGTGTTTTCAGGGCACACTCACACACACCAGGCTCACATTGTTTCTGGGGTGCCGGTGCTGCAGTCTACCGGTCACGGCAGGAGTTTTTCGCTGGCAGAGTTGGATCGCGTGAAACCCTTGGGTGTTCAGAAAAGCTTTGAAGTGCAGCGGCTGAACCCTCGCGCTGCCCAGCCTGAGGAAACAAAGGTTGAGGGAGCTCCCTTTCCCATATCTTTGTGCTCAGGTGAAGCGCATTGCGTGAGTTCCGGTGAGTCTGAGACCGGATTTTTTGGTCACACTGGTGAAAGCAGGGGCGGGGTGGCGACGGAGCTGGGAAGGTTCCTGGACGTCCAGGCTCGGGAGCTGGAAAGTCGCGGAGCTGAACATGTGGGTGAACTCCCTCAGTTGCTCCCGTTTCGGGGTCGTGATGGGAATCCTCCCAAGGCTTTTGAGCAGCCTGCAAGCAATTGCATTGTGGATCTTGTGAGTGCCGAGCTCAGCCATGCTCTGGGTGAGCCGGCTGTGTATGTGCAGAATGGCGGAGCTGTGAGAGAGAAGCTCTGTGGAGGTGCTCTTCAGCTGCGGGATCTCTTTGCCACTCTTCCCTTCGGCAACGAGCTCTTAAGGTTGCGATTGCCCGCCAGCAGAGTTGAGCGGCTCTTGGTTGCCCTGAATTCTCTGCGTGGCGAAACCCTCACAATTCCCTCGTCTCTCCGTGCGTGTTCCGCGGAGGTTTTCCCCCGGCGATTCGAATGGGTGCAGTGGTCTCACCCGGCGCCTCATCAGGAGGGAGACGTTGTTGTGGCTTTCCCGCGGCTTGTTTGGGAAAGCCTCAGCTCTTCTGTGCAGCAAGATCTCCTGAAAGATGCTATTGGCGGTCTTGGTGTTGTGGAGAGAAGTGCTCGAGACTTTGTCAAAAAGGCGCTTCAAAGATCGCTCCGTTCTTCGCCTTCCTCTGTGCTTCCAGAAAGCTGTCTGCGCCCCACTCGTGCTCGCGTAAAAGTGGGCGCTTGCACGAATCGCTGAGCTTCCGCTCCCACCCCGATCACTTTTGAGCTCTCGTGTGATACACCTATGGGGTCACTCATCTGAACCACGGGTCGGCGGAAGCCGCGCCGCGATGAATTCGGAGTGCTGACTTGTGTGAGGATTTGATCTGCGTTAAGCGAAATTGAGATTGAAGACACGATGAGTGAGGCATGTGCCGATGGAGTTGAGTCCGTATTTTCCCTTGTTCCTAACGATCTGTATTGCCACAGGCATTGCCGCTGCAGCCGCTGCGGCTTCACTTTTTTTTGGGCCTCGCAAAGCGAACAAGGCCAAGCAGGAGATTTATGAGTGCGGCATCCCCCTTGTGGGCACAGCCCGAACTCGGGTCTCCGTCAAGTTCTACATCACTGCCATATTGTTCATCCTTTTTGATATTGAAACCATTTTCTTGTTTCTTTGGGCCGTCTCTTTCGACATGTTGGCCTGGCCTGGAATTGGAGTGGTGAGCGTCTTCTTTTTGGTGCTCATCGTGGGTTTGATATACGAATTCAAACGTGGCGCGTTGCAGTGGGAATAGAGCTGAGAGGTTGTTGAATGATTGAAATTGTGACTTCTGTGCCCTTCATTGCTTCTGTGCTGAAGGTTCTCTTTGCCATCGTGGTGGGGCTGCAAATTGCTCCTCTGATGGTGTGGCTCGAGCGTCGTCAGGGCGCTCTGATCCAGCGCCGAGTGGGCCCCAACCGAGTGGGCCTTTTTGGTTTCCGTCTCTTGGGCTTTGGCCAACCTCTAGCCGACACCATCAAACTCCTGTTCAAGGAAGACATCATCCCCGATCGCGTGGAGCGTTTTTTCTTTGTTGCGGCTCCTGTTATCACGGCCATCACAGGCCTTGTGGCCATTGCTTGCGTGCCTTTTGGAGCCTATGTGGAGGTTCTTGGTCACACCATCAGCATGCAGGCTATTTCATTGAACGCCGGTTTTTTGGTGATTTTCGCCATCTCTTCTCTGGGTGTCTACGGTGTTGCCTTGGGTGGGTGGTCTTCCAACAACAAGTATTCTCTTCTGGGTGGTCTGCGGGCCTCTGCTCAAATGATCAGTTATGAGATTGGGATGGGCCTGAGTTTGCTGCCTGTGGTGCTGATCTTTGGCACAATTGATCTGCAAGAAATCATTTATGCGCAAAGCCATGGGGACTATCTTCTGGGCTTTTTGCCAGCGTGGGGGGTCTTCTTTGCACCCGTGTCATTTGTGATTTTTGTGATCACCATGTTTGCCGAAACCAATCGAGTTCCCTTCGATTTGGCAGAGGGTGAAGCAGAGCTCGTGGGCGGATTCTTAACAGAATATGGCTCCATGCGTTGGTCTCTTTTCTTCCTGGGTGAGTATGCCATGATGTTCACCCTCTCTGCCCTCACAGTTTGCTTGTTTTTGGGCGGGTATGAGTTGCCATGGGTGTCGCACACTCAGCTGGTGGAGTTTTTGTCGCAGCATATGGATCGAACCCTGGCCCTTTGGGCGGCGTTTGTCATTGGGTTGCACGTTCTCATTGGAAAGATCGTGTTGTTCATGGTGCTCTTCGTTCAGGCGCGTTTCACCCTGCCGCGTTTTCGCTATGACCAACTGATGCATGTGGGCTGGGTGATCATTTTGCCCATAGCCATTTTGAACCTAATTGTTACAGCGATTGTCGCTGCGGGTTTGCGGTTCTAACAGGAGTGGAGAGCGTGTCCCTTTCAATGTTGTCCTTTGTGATACTGGGTGTTTTGGCGACGATTGTGAGCCTGTTTTTGATCACCCGTCGGTTTCCGGTGAACGCCGCTGTGCTGCTCATTGTAGATTTCGTGTTGCTGGCGGGAATGTATGGCTTGATGGGTGCACACTTTTCGGCCACCTCACAAATTGTGGTCTATGCAGGCGCCATCATGGTGGTGTTTGTGTTTGTCATCATGCTTTTGAACCTCCCTCCGGAAGAACTCCGTTTTGGCAAAGTGACCATTGGAGAGTGGATTCTTTCACTGTCAGGTGTTGCGGCCGCGCTTGCGTTGGGCACCTCTGTGGGCAGTGGCGTGGTGAGATCTGGTCTTGCTGCGAGTGGAATCAGTTTGGCCGCCGATGGAACTCCGCTTTCAGAGGCCCCGCTGGGGCGAGCTCCCTTTTTTCCCATAGGTGAAAATGTCAAGAATGTGTCTGCCAGCCTCTTCACAGAATATGTTTGGGCTTTTGAGTTGGTGGGTGTGTTGCTCATGATTGGTCTCATTGGAGCTGTGGTCATTGCCAAGAAAAAGAC
>JANQPW010000561.1 GCA_028285285.1 Silvanigrellales bacterium | reverse complement strand
CGACACCGGTGGTTTTGAGCCTCACTCCGGTGACAACATCAAAAAGAGCCTCGTGCGACAAGCAGAGCTCGCCATTGAAGAAGCCTCTCTCGTTCTCTTCACCGTAGACGTAAGGGAAGGCCTTCACCCCGTTGACAAAGAGCTGATGCAGTTGCTGCGTCGTTCAGGTCGTCCCGTGCTTGTTTTGGTGAACAAATGCGATCGCCTGGAAGATGAGTTCTACAGCGACGAATTCCGCAAACTCGGCACAGACGCGCTGTACCCCATTAGCGCAGAACACGGCCGCGGGTTTGATGAGCTCGAAGAGGCCATTGCCCAATCGCTCAAAGAAAACGCCCGAGAAGTGGACCAAGGGCTCGAACAGTGCATTCGCCTTGGAATTGTTGGCCGACCCAACGTGGGAAAGTCCTCACTCCTCAACGCACTCACAGGGGAAGAAAGGTGCATTGTGGATCCGAGACCTGGAACGACACGTGACTACGTTGATGTGTTTATCAACGCCCACCACCGTCATTTTCAAGTATTGGACACAGCAGGAATCCGCCGCAAGTCACGTGTTTCCGATAAGTTTGAAAAGTTTTCTATCATTCGCTCTCTCGGCCAAATTGAGGAATGTGATGTTGCCGTGCTGGTGATTGATGCGGCAGAAGGGCCAACAGAGGGTGACTCTCGAGTGGCTGGGTATGCCTTCGAAAGACGCATACCTCTCATCATTTGCGTGAACAAATGGGATCTCATCGAAGACAAAACCTCAAAAACGGCAGACGAGTACAAGAAAGATGTTCTCGACAAACTTCGCTATGTTCCCTATGCACCCGTGCTTTTCACGAGCGCTAAGGAAAACTTGCGGGTGAGTCGCTTGCTGAAGCTTGCAGCTGACCTCCGCACTCAAGCCGAGAAGCGAGTGAGCACATCGGCGGTCAATCAAGCCCTGAAAACAGCGCTGGAAAAGCACACCCCACCACTCACAAAAAATCGAGCACGGCGGATTAAGTTCTACTATGCAACCCAGGCAGGTGTTTGCCCTCCTCGGTTCGTGATTTTTGTTTCTCATGCAAAAGACATCCACTTTAGCTACAAGAGGTACATGGAGAACGAGTTTCGAAAAGCTTTTGGCTACAAAGAACTCCCTCTGGCTCTCCATTTCCGAGAACGCAGTCGAAAAGATCTTTCCGAGCTCACACAACTCGGCAGTCATATGAAGCGAAAGAAACAAAATGAGCCCTCTCGTGCGCTAGATAACGATGTGCGTTCACTCAGCACCGTAGAAATAGAAACACTCACCAATTCGGACACAGCCAATGGCCTCGGCACTTCCTCATAGAAACAGCTCCTTTGAAACCCCCTCTCTCCCCCTCCAAAGTCGGCATTCTCTCGGTGAAGTTTGGGGTGGTCTCTGTGAGTTTGAAGAGCTTCCTCCTGTGGACAAGTGGCTTCAGAGCTATTTTCGTAGAAATAGAAAATTTGGCAAACGAGATCGCACACTCGTTCGCAATCAGATCTTCCTCGCATTGCGCCACCTTGAAGCACTCACTCACCACTCCCTTGAGATGGAGAATCTGAATCGAGAGGAAGAGCCGGCTTGGATCCCGCAGACCATTTGGGAGAGAGCTCGGACGCTTTCCTGGGCTGAGCTGTGCGCGACCAGCAACTCTTTGGCCGAACTCCCTCTTCACCAGCAGGGGCGGAGCGTGCCCCGTTTCTTTGATGATCATCTTCTCCTTCGTCAACAACGATCTGAGTGGTCTCGGCAAGAAGCTCTTGCCTTTGCCCGCTCTCAAAACAAGCCTGCCCCGCTGTGGATCCGACTCAACACAGTCCATCTTGGCGCAAAAGAAACAGCAGCGCAGCTGCAGGAATCGGGTGTGAACATTCTTGAACAACTCGATGACCGTTTGAGAGTCCAGGCCAACACAAGCCTGTACCACACTCCCTCCTTTGCAGCAGGAGCCTTTGAAATCCAAGATTGGTCAAGCCAAGAAATCGGGGCCCACTGCTGGAGCTCGCTCACACACTCCCGAGAGAACTGCCCTCACAGTTCCTTCAAAGTGTGGGACTGCTGCGCCGGAGCGGGAGGCAAAACCCTTCAGTTGGCGACTCTCTTAAGAAACAAAGGTGCTATCTACAGCACCGATATTCGTCAAAGACCTCTACAGGAGCTCAAAAAAAGGGCGAAAAGAGACGGGCTCACAAACATTCGCACCATGGTTTGGGACGCAACAGAGAAACTTTCTCTTCCTCGCTCGGTTGCTTGCCGTGGAGGATACGATCTGGTCTTGATCGATGCCCCTTGCAGTTCATCGGGAACCTGGCGGCGCAATCCTGAAGCAAGGTACCGCTTCAAATCACAAACTCTTTCCGATTTTAAGAGCTTACAGGCCAACCTCCTCAGAACAGCTTCTGCTGCAGTGGCTCCAGGCGGGGTTCTGACCTACTCCACCTGCAGCTGGTTCGTCGAGGAAAATGAGCAACAAATTGACGACTTCTTGAATTGGGCCAATGGAGAGTATTCCCTCATTTCCCAAAATCTTCATCAAGAGCCAAACGGAAACAGCGACACCATGTTTTCAGCGTGTCTGCGGAAGAACACTTGAGAGCCATGAGGCTGGAGCGACTCACGATCAGTCGCTGTGCAGAAAATTAAACACTCCCAACGAAACAGCCTTTTGACACGAAGGTGCGCCCTCACTGTGGGTTGTATTTTTATAAAAAAAATCAGCACGTTGAACGTCGTCTAGAACACACGCACACCCTTTTTCTCTGATCTCGCTATCGGCACGAATGTTGCATGATGTTCCGGAAGAGAAGCTCTTCATTTGAAATGTGGTCACTTGCGCAGACGTGGTCCAAAGCAAGCACACTCGGGGGAATCATGAAACGCCTGCTTTTTGTCGTCAACGGAAGATCGAGCCGCATTCCAACGGCTGAGTTCGTCCGTGAGGCAAAAAAAAGACTCTCCTCTCAGGACTTTGAGCTGCATTTTTTTGTTTCTCAACTCATTTCTGATTACGACAGCATCGTTCAGCAAGCCCGAAATCTCCGTCCCGACGTGATTGTTGTTGTTGGGGGAGATGGAACCTCTCAACTAGCGCTCAACTCCCTGCACTTAGCAGGTCGAGACTGCTACTTTTTCCCCAAGGGCACCGCCAACGATCTGGCTCAACACCTTGGACACACCAATCGCTGGGCAGATCTCGTCCGAGCTGTGAACCAAAACCGGAGCCGGCAGATCGATCTGATCGGCGTGAACAACCATCTGCTCGCGACGGTTGGTGGTCTCGGTGTTGGAGCGGAGCTCTGCAACAGAATGAACCAGCGACGAAACGCTTCTCCCCTCTTTTCAAAAGCTGCAAAAGCGTTGCGCCAGCATACCTACAGTCTGCTAGCACTGCAGGTGATCCTCACTCGGCAAGCTCGCGACATGCGGGTTCATGTTCAGGCAGGAGACAAATCTCACACATTCCAAAGTTCCGCTTTGCTGGTTGCCAACCAGCCTGTGCTTGCAAAGAACATTTTTCTTCGCGACAGCTCCATTCGAAACGACGACGGATTGTGCAACATCTTTGCGCTAGAGGCTCGGAGCCCAGCCGAGATGGTCAAGGCCTTTGTTGACATGCGGCGCGGAAGGCTGCCGCAACGCACGCACTTGATTTCAGCACCCGAGCTCAAGATTGATCTTCAAGACGGAGCAGCCTCCTTTTTTGGAGATGGAGAAGTCCTTCAAACAGACACGCAATTCAATATCCGTATCAAGACGAATGCCCTCAGGGTCCTCAACTCGGGAGTGATGCAATGACTCAAAACAATTCTCAAAAAAACTCAACAAAGTCACGACCCCGTCAAGTGATCGTTCTCAACATGCTGAAACGAGGTGGCTCAAAACGCTACGAAATCGAGTTTGCAGGCGTCAAATTCGAGGTCGAAGATCACTGCATTGGTTGGGATTATGATCACGCCCGACAGCTTGTGGAACGTCATGATGGTGAAGTTGATGCTATTGTGGTTGCCGGTGTTCGAGAGTTTGGGAGTTTTGGCGACACTGAAGTGTTGCACCACAGCACCCGACAACTCATGAGTGCAGCAACGAAGACACCCGTCTATGTGGGAACTGAGCTGCAGACCTTTTGCGCCAACTGGACCATTCGTCGGGCTCTGAAAAATGACCCTATGCTTCTCAGACACAAAAAAGTTCTTTTCCACATGGCTGTGTTCACACCTTACTCGTCAACCATTACCGCCGAAACAAGTCGGGTCTCAGCTGCAGATCCGCTGATGATCCAAGTGCCCATGAGGCTCGACGGCTCCCGAGCCATCGAAAACTTTCTAAGAATCACAGGGCCACTGATCTCCACAAACATTTACTACAAGGTGAATTTCCTGCGTGCTGTTCTGTGGCCCCAGGGGAACAGCCGTATGCAGCGATGGATTGAAAACTCAGATATTTTCGTGACCTATGCAAGCCTTATGAAATCCTTTGAAGACTATGAGTGCTTCAAAGGTAAGATCTTGATCATTGACACGGCTCCCGAAGCTCTGAAACGAAAGCTCGTGGCCGCTGGTGTGGCAAAAATCATTGAATTCCTCCCCGACATGAGCCACTTCACAAGCTACGATATTCCCTCATTTGCGGTTTTCAACGGTTTGGTCGACCAAGTGCGCATTGCGCGCCAAAGCCGGCTCACCCTCAGCGAGTTCACGCTGAACCTCGTGGAGTCGGCAAATGTGATGCCCAAACCCCACGTGGAGACGGCACCGCCGCTGCGTCGTTGCGCCTTTGTCGTGCACCCGCTGAGCGTCAAGCAGCTTCTCAAAAGCTCACACCTCAGCTTTCTCGAAACAGCCCCTCACCCTGTCACACGCGGCGTGGAAAAGCTTTTGGCCCATGTTCCGATGTTCCCTTACGGACAGGTTCTCGGCTCCAAGAGCGAACTCACTGGACAAGAGGTTATCTGCGACATCTACGCCCTCACGGCCACCCCCCGCGCCCTGATGGAAATGAAGGAAGAAAATCTCTACAAGCAACTTCTGAATGCCGCGCGCGCCGCAAAAGACAACGGTGCCCTCATGCTGGGTCTCGGCGCCTACACCAAGGTGGCCGGCGACGCGGGAGTGACCGTGGCACGACGTTCACCCATTCCCATCACCACCGGAAACTCCTACTCGGCTGCAGCCACCCTTTGGGCTGCCCGTGTGATGGTGGAACGCATGCAGGGAATGACTCCAGACTTTTCCAACCCCGACAAACGCCCCCTCCAGGCAAAAGCTATGGTTGTTGGCGCAACAGGAAGCATCGGACGGGTTTCTTCTCTGCTGCTGGCTCAGTCCTTTAGTGAAATTGTGCTGGTCGCAACGCGTCCAGAAAAGCTTCTGGAGCTTCGTGATGAAATCAACGAACTCCACCCCAACACAACAGTTAAGGTGAGCACCTTGGCCAACCCCGAGCTCTCCGACACCGATCTCGTCGTGACAGCCACCTCTAGCCGTGGAAAGAGCATTCTCGATATCATGCAGGTGAAACCCGGTGCCGTGATCTGTGACTGCTCTCGCCCCCTCGACATATCTCCAGAGGAGGCGGCCCAAAGACCCGATGTCATGGTCATTGAAAGTGGTGAGATCGATCTTCCCGGAATGGTCAACATCACCCACAGCATCGGACTGCCAAAGCCCTCCGTCTACGCGTGTTTGGCAGAAACTGTGCTGCTCACCATGGAAGGACGCTTCGACAACTTTTCGCTTTCACGCACCCTGAACCTCGAAAATGTGAAAGAGATCTACAGCATTGGCAAACGCCATGGAGCCAAACTCTCAGCCATTCGGTGCCATCAGGGAGTGGTCACCGACGAAATGATTGCCAATTGCAAACGACTCGCTGAACAGCGGCTGGAAAGCTGGGAGGTGCGGCAAAAACTGGAAGAGCCGGAGGGTCAACACGATGACGAGCCGATCCCCGTGGAGCCAGCAACTGTGACCCGAATGATCCGCTAATGTGCTCATCTGTGAAGACTGCTAGACCATGGTCATTCCGCCATCAACGGCAAACACCTGCCCCGTGATGTAGTTTGCCAAAGGGCTCGCCAAAAACAGAACCATTTGGGCCACGTCTGAGCCCTGCCCCAGGCGGGCCAGAGGAATCTGCGGCAGCACGCTCTCCACGAGTTTTTCGCCATGCTCAGCCGTCATGTCCGTCTCAATAAATCCAGGCGCAACGGCATTCACGAGAATGCTCCGACTGGCCAACTCCTTCGCCAAACTGCGCGTGAGGCCAAGAAGTCCCGCCTTGCTTGCTGCATAGGCGCTTTGGCCAGCGTTTCCTGTGAGTCCAATCACCGATGACATGTTGATGATGCGCCCCGAGCGTTTCTTCATCATGCCGCGGGTCACGGCACGAGAGCACAAAAAGGCCCCTTTTAGGTTGGTGTTGAGATTGACGTCCCAATCGCTCTCTTTCATGCGCGCAAAAATTTGATCTTTAGACACCCCGGCGTTGTTGACAAGAATATCCGTTGTTCCAAACTTCTCTTCTATTTGCGCGAAGGCGGCCACAACAGCCTGCTCATTAGCCACGTCAAACTGCAGTGCGAAGGCTTCCACATCTGCACTCTGAAGTGCAGCGACCACCTCTTCAGCGGCGTCTTTCCGCCCAGCATAGGTCACCACCACACGAGCCCCTGCGGCACCCAGGGCCAAAGCGCAGGCGCGGCCAATACCTCGCGACCCACCCGTGATCACGGCCGTCTGACCGGCGAGGAGTCCCGGAGAGACATGCCCCCGTATTTGCTCGATTGCCCCTTTCAGATCTCCCTTTTGTTCAGTCATCTCGGCATCTCCCTTGGTGTTGTCGTCCTTGTTTTCTCACCCAAAAACGACTAGAGGTCAAACTGTCTGCTCCCGTGGCGGAATTGGTAGACGCTGCAGACTTAAAATCTGTTGTTCGCAAGAACGTGCCGGTTCAATTCCGGCCGGGAGCACCAAAACTCGTTCTAGTTGGCACTTTTGTGGGCTTTTTAGTTTTGGAGTCTTTATTTCCGACTAGGCTCTGAAGCTTTCAGTCTGCTAAAATCTGCTCAAGCATGCGATCATGCCTGGGAAATGGTTTCTCAATAAACTTGCAGTCGCTCCGCACCAGCCTTCCCAACTCCATTCCATTCAGAAGCCTAAGAAGCGCTTCACGGATGCACAGATGCTTGTCTTGAGTGTCATGGTGCATATAGGTACCAGGCTCCTTCATCAGAGCCCAGTCTTTGTGACTCAAACCCAGCTCATCAGCCACAAGAGTCCAACGTTTGAGAAGCTCAAACCACTCGTTTTGTGGTCTCGAAGGCAAGTAGTTCTCGTTGAGGGTGAATGTTTCGGGTAGGGTTTCCCGACCCAAACGTTCCAGTTCTTGGTTGATTTTTTGAATGAGAATGCCCAATCCATCTCGAATGCGTTCAGCCCTCTTCTGCGAGGCCTGCCCATGAGACTCGTCTAAAAACACCCGCCTGCCTTCAAGATCTGATGGCCGCCAAGACAAGTTCATCCGCTGACTCACCTTCAAAAAGCTTGCGTCATCGTAGGTTCCTGCAAAAAGCAGCTCCAACCACTGTGGAGACTTTTTCGCCGCATCAAACTCAGCCACGATCCTCTCGTAGTTGATCCGCTCCAATCTCTCAGAAAGTATTGTGTTCGCACGACGAAAGGTACCATCACTGTGACGATAAGTCTGCAAGTCGGGAAAGTACTGAAAGCGGTGCTTTGTTGCTCGAGTTTCCATAAAGAGCTGGTAGGCTTCAGTTTCCTGAATTGGAATGGAACTATAACTCGATGAGCTCCCATAGGTTCCCGACCACTTTGGGTAGGGTTCCCAGTTGGGGTGAAGGCGTTCCGAGTGACAGTCTTGGCAGTGTGAGGGTTCAGTCAACTCAGGAATACCTGGCTTTCCCGACTCAGGAAATGCAAGTTGAGCGGCCGTGTATTTTTTAGTGTCTGGATCATATTCCAAAATCTCAACAAGGTTGTGCCCCTTTGGCTCCACACCTTCATGTTTGACAACTTCATCACGACCAGCTCCAGTAACGGCAACTACCGATTGAGCATACTTTGTAAAAGCAATGATCCGAGGGAACAGAGGAGACGCAAACTGCTCGCTTCGCGACTCATAGACCAAGACCTGCCGGTTGCTTTCCTTGAACTCCTGCGGCAGCTTTTCCAGGAAGGCTTCCACAGTCTGCGGGGTTTTCGTGGGGCTGGCGAGCCATTCCCTAATGACGGGGATGATCTTCTCATCTG
Source organism: Silvanigrellales bacterium (assembly GCA_028285285.1). Lineage (GTDB taxonomy): Bacteria > Bdellovibrionota_B > Oligoflexia > Silvanigrellales > Silvanigrellaceae > JANQPW01. Next base: position 9,318 of record JANQPW010000561.1, on the reverse strand, counting down.
CGTGAACGTCGGAGCGGAGTCGATTTTCATTCGAAGTCCGGGTGACGCACACAGCCAAAACGGGAAACAACAAAAACTGAAATCTGAAAAAAAGACTTTTGACCATTTTTAGTCCCAAAGCTGAATCAGCGAAAATCATAGCACGCTGAAAACGCGCCTGTCAGTTCCAGGCCACTCCCGTGGTAGAATGTGTCAACAGGTCACAACGCCGAAGCTCAGGAGCTACAATTATGAACACCTTCTTTGCGCTCGTCTTGCCAATAGGCTTTCTGGCCTCGTGCATCAGATCGGGCGACCCGAACGACTCTGCTCAATCAAAGGAACTTCTTGCCGGTGGTGAATCGCAGGCGGTCATGGTGGAAAAAATTAAAGAAACACACTTTGAGAACAGCGACGAAAGATCAATTCTCGATATTTCTTGTGCAACCCCTCAAGACGATCCAGAGTTCCTATTCAAAGCTCGCGTGCTCGAACCAACACAAAACAGAAAGCAAGAGGATTTTTTTGCCCATTCTTTGTTTCAGGCAGGAAAACTGGGGAGCCCCAACACTCGCTTCTACCACCTTCAGCAAGTTGTCAAAGCTCAGGCACGAGGAAAACAGCCCGATGTCACCTCGCTTGTTTCGGCACACCACCCCAGCGTGAGGCCTCTCAATCAGCAACATTATTCCTTTTCAAATGTGTGGTTCCAGTTTCAAGCTCAGGAAGGAGCCGCAGGAAATCAAAGCTATCTCACAGCAACACTTCGGCTTGAGGGAGCCGCGAAATCGAAGATTCTTGATGAAGTTGAGGAAAGTTTTCGATTCAAACTGGAAGACTGTCAGGCTTTGATTGCAGACTCCTTCACAAGCCATACAGCGGAAGGTGTCCCACGTGGGAAAATGGTGGGCTTCCGTTTTGAAAGCACACAGCCCAACACTGAAGTCAAAACAGTTCAGTTTCTTCTCAGTGCTGTGGAGGCCGTGCTTGACGATAACAAAAGAGTGAAGTCACAGCGGCCTCTGAAGCTGCCCGCGATGGTTCGAACAGAAGGGGAGAAACCATTACCTCAGAATGGGCTGAGATAGGGCTTCCAGCACAACCAACGCGTTCTTTTCCCAATCTCCCAGTTGTTCTTTGGGAACGCTTTCCAACTCCCTAAGCGACTTGACGAATTCTTCCTGACTCTCAACAATGTTAACTCTTTCACTTCGAACATCTTTAACCCGCAAGACATCGATATACATGGACCATAGAGCATGACGATCACTTTCACTCCTGGGCCGAAGAAGCCGAAACCTCGCTGACTTTCCACCGTCTCCATTTAGGGTGGGCTCACCGGAAACCTGAAAAATACGCTGCCCATCTTCAAGCACAATTGATCCAAGAGGGCTCGAGATCACCTCAAAGATGTCCATCTTTTGTCTGACTTGAAATAGGTCTCGAAACTCCTGCGAAAAGAGTTCGTCAAGCGAAACCTCTCCCAAAAAAGCAAGCTGCCTTGCAAGAACAAACAGGGAAAGCTCGGCGCTCTGCAAATAACCGATCACCGACGCCAATTTCTGGTCCTTTTCTTCTTGTGTGTCTTCTCGTGCCGCCGCCTTACGTTTGTGGAGAGCCTTGATCCGATGAGTTCTCATAGGAAAAAACTGAGTCGTGGCTAATGACTCCAGATTCTGGAGAGAGGCCAGCTCCACAAGCAAATGGCTGAAGTAAGACTCTGAGTTCTGATAGATCGCCTGAGCCCTTCCTTCCAAACCCATTTGGTGCACAGGCAACAAAGAGTTTTTTGCCGGTGAGTCACCCCACTGAAAGGTTGTTGACTTCATCATTCCATCACCCACACCTGTTCTGTTCCAGGTTTTGCTCTTAAAAGGGGTGGCCACAAAGAACAGACTCTGTTCCGATTCTTTCCGAATCCAATCCATCATCCTTTGGTCGTTATCGCTCCAAAACGGCGAAGTTCCCGTTGAGAGGAGCACTGTCATTCTTCTCAAGTCACTGTTTGACGGCATCGGGGTGCTGGCGAGATTCGATGGTAACTTGATGCCGAACTCACGAGGTGATGAGCTCAACTGAAGTGGTGAAGAGGGAAAGCTTTCCGGAACACTGAGAAAACTGAGGCTCACATGCCCAAACTCCTTCCTCATGCTCCGCAAGGCTTGTTCGATTTCTTCTTGCCAGAGCGAAAGCACGGGCTGGTCTTCGACAACGAAGCGCACAGAGATGTGACCCAAGCGAGATTGCTCTGAAGAAAGAGTTTTGGACTTCCCCTGGACACAGCCGACTAAAAAAGCAAATGTGAGGAGCGCGAAAAGAAGGGCCCTGGGTCCCGAAATTTTACGAAACATCAACCAACTCCTCTTTTACCGGTGGCACCAGCCTCAAAAGGCTACACTATCTCAACTCGTTCGCACGGGAGATCCCCGTCATATCTCCACCAGAGGAAAGGCCCAGCATGTCCAAAATAGTGGGGGCTATGTCGTCGGCCCTTGCAGGGGTTTCCACAACTTTTCCTTTGGGAACACCCCAGCCAAAAAATGCCAGGGGAATTCCGAGGTCGTCAGGGTGAACCGATCCATGGTTGCCGGCCATACCGCGAGTGCTGAGCCACCCTGGTTTGCCAATCACAAACACATGGCCTGAACGCTCTTCGTCAAAGCCTCGCTTCAGATTCTCTGCCAAGTCGTTGAACCCGAACTGCACATCGGCCCGAGACAAGGTGGTCTGCACCCCTTCCTGCTGCTCCGCCGCTTCCTGAGCAATTTCAATTCCTCGTTCCAGGTCAACACCATTCTCGGCAAAAACGGACTCATTGAGGTAAATTTGATCCGTTTGGTAATCTCTCACCCATTTTCCTTCTCCAAATTCGGCAGCGAGTGCCGCCTTCACACGGTTTTTAAGCTCCGTTGAGTTCAGCCGGCCAGACTCTTGCCCAAAAGACCTGCTCACCTCTGGCATGTGCTGCACGCCGTGATCTGCTGTGAGCACAAACAAGGTTTTGTCTTTACCCACTCGCCTCACCACGCCTCGCATCAGGCTCTCGATTTGTCGGTTCAGTCGCACATAGGTGTCGATCAGCTCAATGCTCTCGGGTCCGTACAGATGACCCACAGTGTCGGGTGCAGAAAAGCTCACATGGAGAAAGTCCACACCATCGCCGCGCCCCAACTTTTCCTTTGAAACCGCCTGAAGGGCAAAATCAACCAGCATTTGAGAGGCAAAAGGAGTGCGCTTGAACATTTCATAGCCTTGAACCTTGCTCATCTCCTCATCGTTGAGAACTATTGGGAAACCACCGCCAAATCTTTTTGAAATGTAGCTCCGCACGTCGAGAGCATCAGCAAACTTACTTCCCTCGAGGAAAGACTTGTACTCGGCTTTTGTGTAGAGAGGCGTCCAAGCCTGATTCAGATCAGCTGAGTTTTTCTTGTTGAAAGAGTTGACCCACTTGGGAAGTTCCTCAACAAAGTGGGTGCTGCTCGCCATGGTTCCCGATTTGGAATCGTACCAGTAAGCGCCTGTTGCCTTAGAACCACCGCAAAACACGGCACCCCGGTCTTTGATGGAAACCGCAACTGCTTTTGATTTTCCAAGCATTCGGGTGCGAAGTGCGTCTGCGAAGTTTTCCGTTCGCAACTTGCGAGGGCTGCTTCCTTTCACGTGCACACGGGAAAGAGGGTCTCCCCCCACAACCCCTGGTGTTCGCACAAGAGAAACAGATGAGTCGCTAGCAGCTTCAATAAACCGTTCCGTTTCAGAATCGAACATGGCATTCGCAACAATGCCGTGCTTACTCGGAGATGCACCAGTGCATACCGAGGCGTGCCCTGCAGCTGTCACGCTGGGGGCTCCCGCTGTGCGAGCGTTGGTGAACCAAACACCTTCAGACTTCAGCCGGAGCATACCAATCTCGCGACCTTCCGCATCGTGGAGCAAAGCTTTGCGAAACCGATCGAGGTAGTCGGGCCGCATTTGATCGACCATGATTTGCACAACAAGCCGCGGCTTACCAGGTGATCCTTCTGTCTCATCGTTCACGAGACTTTCCATCCGATCTTCGTGAATTGCACAGCTCCAGTAAAATCCACCCACACCCAGCAGGCCTATCAATAGTTTTTTCATCTCACGCTCCTCGGATCACTTCTTTACAAGCAGCTGGCATCAACCCTAGTGATGACAGCATTTTAGCTGTTACCTGGTTTTGTAATTTCAAGTCTGGTCGAGGAAATGCAATTTTTATGCCATCAAAGTAGACTGGTCTGACATCATTCAAAAACAAATGGATTGAGGAACTGCCGCTTCCAGAACAGCCTTTTGTAGGCAGGTGTGAAAGACAAAGATTCACCATTCCAAAAAGCCGCATGGTTGCGCGCATGATCGTCGGTGTTACCACAAAGCACATTGAAAACCATTCTGCGAAACAACTCCAAGAGGTCTTCTTTTGGCCTTCGAAAGTCGAGCCGAACAATATCTGCCAGCTTGGGCTCAGTGCTCTGCGACAGCCATATCCACACATAGGCCTCAGTGGGAGAGTTCCTAAAATCGAATATTGACGGCATCTGCGTCATAGCATTCCGTCTTTTTCAACTCGATGAGCGAGGGAGCATCGAACACATACCGAACATGGGCATCGGTCGGGTTCTCTTCTGGCAAATAGCGAATTTTTTTCTCTTCATGAGATTTCTTGAGCTGGGGAAGAGTTGCGATGGCATTTTCAATACACCGTCTCAACCCAACTTGGCTCCGCAAAAAGACAAGCTCCAAAGAGTCCAAACCAAAGGAAACCTCCTCTTCATTCAAAGCAACAGGCGTGTCCACACGAAGGTGACACACTTCAAGCTTTTGCATTTCAGATTGAGTGCCCCCAACGACAATGTGGCGGTGCAACAGATAAGTCGAATGACCGAAAAAGGTATTGTGAGTGGCAGAGATGATAGCCTCACTCTGTCTCTTTTCAAATTCAGCAAGGCACTCAGGAATGCGAACACCCCTCTCATTTTTCACACCTTGCCATGTGAACACATGATTCCTGGGCCACTTCACATTGATCTTCCAGAGAACTGTGGGATTCTCCCAGACTTCCTTGAGCTCACTCTTGGCATCTGAAATAAAGGACCGCTTTGCAATAGTAGGCGGGTAGTAGAAGGTTGGAAAGACAAACTCCTCTCTCTCTCTGACCCCAAGCTTCGTCTGCTCGCCCCGAATCACTTCGTTGTTGAAGTCGCTCTCCTCCAACTCCCGAACAAGTTCTTCTAGACTCAACTTTGAACTTTCAACCTGTATGTCTGAGATCAGCCGATACGCCATTGCGGGCATGCCATGAGTGGGCAAGATAAGGAGCCTTCCCTCGGCAGACTTGCTCACAACATTCGTAGCAATTCCCGACTTCTCGTTGGAAAAAGAGAGGCCAAACACGCTGTGAGCCAGCTCCAAAAGAATCTCATGCGGCAACTGGTCCCCATTCCCGTCGGTTTTGTCTGACCTCATCTTGCGAATCCAATGATGACTCTCACACGCTCCCGAGACAAACGAAATCCGACCCACCTTCCTTTCAGGATTGAGGTGCTTTTGAAGGGCTTCAACCCATGACTGAAAGCCCAGAAACTCTTCACCAGAGCAATGTTTGCCATCCTCTTGTCCGTGCCCTTCAAAAACAAACAGAAGGTGAGATCGGCCATCAAGTTTCGCAAGGTCTCCTGCGGCAAACTGCAAAGCTGAGTCGAAATTGCCTCGAATAGTGAGGTAATTGTCAAAACCATGGAGCTGCAGCGCCCTCGCCCATAATCCAATCGCTTGGGTAGAAGTGTCTCCTTCCAGGTTGGACCAGTCATTTGAGCGCCAGTTCTCCCCGTCTGTCAAGCCCGAGATCAAAATGGCAACGTTTTGCACCTGTTTCTGGTTTCTCACAACAAGTGAGTCTGTCTGAGATTGACTGCTCTGCTTAATGCAACCACCAAGGGAAGCGAGAGCAAAGAGAAGAACATGCAGAATGCAGTGCATATTTCTTCGATAGCAGTGCTGATTCAACACGACCGTGTTTCCTTTCATTGAGAAGGCACAAGAGTCACGTTTTCTACCTATTCGGGGTCATTGAGAGTGACACCCTAAAACAAAAACTCAAACTCATCAGGTAAAATCACAAAAGACCTTTTTCGAGAATAGCACAAGCAAGGTGCGAGGCATTTTATGAACCGAAGGGCTATCGTTCCGCCAGTGTTTTTCTCACTCTTGTGTCTTTGTCTGGGAACCAGCTGCATTGCTCAACCGAGCAAAAGTGCATTGCGCTCAGCGCAGCCTATTCAGCAAGCGGAAGATCCCTTTGCCTCAACCGCTAGCGTTATTTTAGGAAAAACCACCCAGGTGATTCAGACAGAGCACTTCGAACCTGACCCTAGCCTGGTCAGCGGCCCTCGCACCAAGTTCCTCCAAAAGCTCGTTCGAGCATCACTTGAACTCAAGAAAAATCCAGGGAACCGCGACGCTGCAAGCGGCAGTCCGTGGAAGGTGGAATGCCGGAATCCCCAGGGTTCCGCTGACGCTGAAAAGCTCCCAAACCGCCGCTGCAAGTGGTTCAACACCGGCTCAGCCCCGATCTCAGTGCAACTTGAGTTTAAGCTCCAACACTCCAACGACAATTTTTTTCAGGTGTTTTGGATGTGTCTGCCGGAGGAAAAGAAGGGCTTGCTTTCTAGGCCGGGCTGCCTTTCCTTTAGAAAAGTCGAGCCCATTGAGGAAACATGGATACGACTCGTTGTGATATCTGGAGAAAACCGCTCCGTAAAAGCCAGTCCGGCCCTTCTGCTCTCTCAACAAGAACACATGAACAAGCTCCTCAATGCTCCTCCGTTCACCTCCGAATCCTGGCTAGAGCTCCCCGTTTTGCTGGGAGCCGTCGAAGATCTCATGGAGCCCGACGCTAAACAAGAGCCCGAGACCCTCCGAGCACTCCTGTCCAGCCTGGGAATGGGCGCAGTTCACAAAGATGCGGGAACAGACTGGACAGGGCACCCCCAAGATCCTGCGTCTGTGGCAACGAATGCCGAGGTGCGCTCACAAAATGCAAAGGCCTTTCTGGAAGGGCTCTTGAGCATGTTTCCCTCAGAACCTTTGAGAACCAAGGAGCGAGAACTGCTCACACGGACGGCTGAGCTCCTGCTGGAGGCAAGACCCTGGATTCTCTCCCGAGGGTTCTATGAATACTACCCAGGCTGGAAGGAGTCCCCGGCCTTTCAACAAGCGGCCGAGAAACTCAAGTCTGATCTGCAAAATGGCCTAAAGTCGCCTTCACTCTCACGCCACCAGGCTGCTTCAGCGGTAGTGAAAAGCCTCAAAAGGCTTTCCGAGTGGCTCGAGGAGCCCGGGCGGTTGGACCTATTCGCAGACGCGCTGAGACTCTTTCAACGCAACGCGGGAAATCTGAAACCCATCCCCAACATGCAGCGAAGCAGGTCTTTCTCAGGCAAAAGGTCTGGCTCAGGATACGCCGAGGTGTTCCCCACGCTCGCAGAGTCGTTGGAACAGGCTGGCGAAAAAGCCACTTGGCTCGATTCAGGATGTGGCACTGGTCTCGCTCTAAATGAGTATGATGACGCCTATGGGAAGCAGCGGAACCAAAAGCTCGTCTGCGTGGATCTCCCAGAAGAAAATCGTCTGAAGGAAAACCTAGACTCTTCGGGCAACCTCCGTCACCTCCAGGCGAACATTGAGGAGCCCGGCGTCTTTGCCGCCAACGGCATTCAAAATGTTGATGTCATTACAGATCTCTTCGGGGCTTTCTCATACACAAGATCTGTTGGAGCCGTTTTGCAAAACCAACTCGACGCTCTCAAAGTCGGAGGAAAACTCTTCATCCGGGGCGCCTTCACGCAAGTGTTGATCACAGACTTGGAGCGGGAAAGCCACTCGAGACTCGTTTCCCTCAATCACTTCCTTGAACAGGTTGAAGGAGTGACGGTTCAATCCCAGTTTCTTCCTATGGTTCTGGGCACAGAGTTGGTGCGCAAACCGTATTTGAGGGAATACATAAAAGCCCTCAACAACCCCGGCGAAGATCAAGACCTTGGGTTCACCCTTGTTCTCACGAAAACAACTGAGAAAGTGCGCGTGCCAAAGGTTCGACTCAACTATTTTCGAAGTTATGCGCCACCTTTTCGCTACCTGAGCATTGTCAAGTAACGTACACTCAAAAAGTTGATTGCAAGAGCTAAAGCTTCACTCAAAGGAAGAAACCCCATGAAACTCATTCAGTATGAATGCAAAGTTGAGCGCCCCTTTGAAGAGGTCGTGAAGAAATTCGACCGTGACCTTTTTGCTTCCCTCACACAAGGGTTCCCACCAGTTCACATAGAGCGTTTTGATGGGGTTCACACGGGAGCAGAGACCCATCTCAAACTGGGTGGAAAGCGTGGAGTTCCATGGGTTTCGGTGATTGTGTCTTGTGAGAACGATGAAGATCGCTTTGAGTTTGTAGACGAAGGCAGGGTTGTTCCCTTTGGCATCACGCACTGGAAACACATCCACACCGTAAAGCGATCTGAAGATGGGGGCAGCATCATCATCGACGATGTTTCTTTTTCGGCACGAAAAGGTCTTGAGAACGCCCTCTGGTTTGGCTTTAACCGCGACATGGCTGCCAGGCGAGGAAAATACAAACGGTACTTTGACAGGAAATGAGGAAGAATACTGCCAAATGAAAAACGGACACCTACCCTTGTTGCGGCAGCTGTTGAGAACAATGTTGAAATCTTGTTCCCAAAACCGCAGGGCAACCGCTAGAACTGCGATGAATCGATGGAATACACAACCGCAGACCGGGCTGGCAACGAAACACGAAGACCATCGCGAATGAGACTGTCTGCCGAAACGCTGTCTTGGATCCGACGCCCGTCCACTCCATTTTTGCCAAACTCCAACACAACGCGAGCAGAGGGTTGAATTCGCGCGTAGTCGTAAACCAGCTCCGAGGGGAGCTTCACCTGAAAGCTGAGATCGCGCCTTTCAAAGTTTGCCACAACAACGGCAAGACGGCCCGAAGAGCCACGGAACCTTGCAAAAGCTGTGGTGCCTTTTGGCATCTGTTGCCCCCACACAAAATCAAGCAGGTAAAAGCGGTTCGAAAGAAAGTCGTCACTTTGGGCAAACCGCAGCAAATCTGAGTAGTACCGGTTGAGGCCAATTTCTTCCGGATTCAATCGATCAAAGCCAAACTCTCCACCATTCACCCATCGGGCCAAGGAAGGGGGCTGCCAATAGTCGAAAATAGAGGTTTTGCCATTTTCTCCATCAAAACCTTCCACGCCCTCACCCGGCTCGCCCACAGTTTGCCCGTTGTAAATC
>JANQPW010000553.1 GCA_028285285.1 Silvanigrellales bacterium | reverse complement strand
ATGCCCCGCTTATGGCAGTGGCGCCGAATGACTCCTACCCAGAGCTCGAGGGCAGCCAGCCGCAGTTTTGGTTCTCCAAAAAGAACTCTGTGGTCGAGGTAAATTGGTGCAACTTTACCGCTGGTGAGCACAAATCCTTCGCCAGGGTGAACCTGCAGCACAGATTTCTGAAACATCTGTTTCACAAGCTGTTGTTTAGCAGCAGCGTGTGCCTCATCAGGCACTGCCAAAGTCTTATCCATGGGTCACCTCAAAAGGAACAGACAGAGACTCAGCGATTTGTGCCGGCAGGCTCAAATTCCACATGCAGGCCGTGGCGGCTTGGACGTGGTCAGCGCCCCCCTCCAGGGCTCGATGGAAGCGGGAGACGCTGTCGACCCCTCCAACAGAAATGCAAGCCAACTGGTCGGCACTCAAGCGAAGCCTTTCCCGCGCAGCAGTCCAACGTGACAGCATGCACATGTTCTCTTCAAAAATAGCGTGGCCACAAACCCCTCCAAAGGCACTGCCCGAGCCCAGGACAATCTTTCCCGATTCTGCGCGGATTTCAGAAAAAACGGTGTTGATGCTTGAAATAGCATCAACAAACTCACCCGCTTCTGCCAGAAAAGCGTCACAGCCGTCCGATGGAAGGGAACCCACTTTCGCAATCAGCCTCACCTCTGGATCACGCTCCGCAGCCAAAGCCTTGAGCAGGCTCACACACTGCTTGAGGTTGCGGTAGAGGGGCTCTCCCGCCTCGTTGGGGCAGCTCAGATTCACTTCTAGAATCACAGGATCAGCCTTTGCATCAGCCCCCCCCTGCGTCAGTGCCGTCGTGGCTTGTTGTTGCACTTGCTTCGCGTCTTCGACGAGCTCTTCAAACTGAGCACCACGCGTTCCCTGAAAGCTCAGCACTAGACATCTTCCTCGCTGAGAGGGAAGCAATGACTTCACATCGCCGCTCCACTTCACAGGCTCTTGACTCGGAACGCCAAAGGAGTTGGAAATAGAAATGGGGGCTGGCCGTTCACCACTGACCTGCTCAGCCGTAAGGGGGCAGGCCACAACAGAAGGTGGAGTGGCAGCTGCATGAAGTGGCAGCCGGTTTCCTTCTCGAGAACTCACTAAGGTCACATTGGGGTGAGGATGGCTTTCATATCTGCGGCTGCGCACGGTCTTGTAGGTGCAAACACTCACTCCTGCCGCCCACGCCACCTGCACAAAACGAGCATTGAGCAAGGGACCCGCTGGAACACCGAAGGGCAGATGTACCCTTTGGCCGAGAAAAGAAAAGGAGGGTTCCTCAAGAAAGCGGAGCTTCGGAAAAACTTTGTGAGGAAAGCACCACTCGGGAAAAGGGCCCTCGGCATGATTCTCATCATAGGAACGAGACGGATCATACATTTTTTCAACTCACCCCAAGCACGTGTTTTCCGGCGGCAGTAGCCATGTGAACCAGCGCATTGCGATCATAAAAATGGCAAGACTCCAGAATCATTCTGAGCTCCACCATCATGTTGCCATCGCTGTAGGGTTTATAAACATCTGCAATGTTGTCTGTTCCCAAAGCAACCGTCAAACCTGCTGGAATGAGCTCGTCAACGGGGGTAACGGCGTTGTGAACGGGTTGCATTTCATCACTCCGACGGTGGTCGATCCAGGCGGAGGGGCAAGCCACAAAAGACAAGCCAGCATCACGGGCCATTTGATAAACCTGGTTGCGGTATTCACGCTTGTGGCTCGCTACACTGATGCTGTGCACGGCGGTGACTTTACCTTCAACTCCCCATTTCATGATTTTGCGGCAAAGCAGTTCGGTTTCCTTTTCCTGAGGAGAGTTGAGCTGATCCACATGAATGTGGGCGCGCTTCCCTGACTTCTTCACGGCTTCAAGCAGCACGTCGAGATGTTCGCTCTCCCGACCCCGATCCGCCCCCGGCAGCCCGCCGATCACGTCGATGCGATCCAAGTTTTCTTCAAAAATCCGACGAGCTTCGGGCTCCACAACGCCCTTGAGAGTCTGAGATGCAATCAAAAACCGCATGTGCAGCTCACGGGCTGCCAGTTCCCGCGCCTTCACAGCAGCGTCAAGAGCTTTGGTTCCCACCAGGGGGTCCACATCAATAAAGGAGAGCGAATGTTTCACACCTTGATCGGCCTGTGCCCGCAAGGCCATCCAAATGTGGGCGAAAAAGCCCTCGGTTTGGGTTCGCTCCTTGTATTCGTCGACAAGCTTCCACTTTTCATGCAGGTGCGACTCCACACGGTGAGAGTCAAAGTCTTCGGTGAGCACCGAATAAGCCCTGTCAAAGTGAGCATGGGCGTTCACAAATCCACCAGCTGCATCAATGCGAGCTTTGAGATCGGCAAGGGGTTGCCAAAATGTGTCCATTCGTTCCATTGATCCTGTCATTGTTTCTCCTTCCCCTTGTTTCGAAGTCTCACACGCAGATTTTCAAAGCAGTGCAGGTCGCACCTCTTCCTTCTCTTTGTGATTCTTCCCTTTAACGGCCTTTTTGAGCTTGGCCACGAGTGACTCACAAATGTCGAAATCTGTCACAATCTGCTTGCCATTGATCACACCCCAGTGGCGAATCAAAGTGCCATCTCGCATCTCAGCTTGGTTATTCTCAGGGCTGGCCACATTCAAAATGAGATCAAAACGATCCTGCTTCAAAAGATCCAAAAGATTGGGCTTCACATCTTCTTCAGAAACCTTGTGCACCTGAACTGCTTGCACGCCCGATTCAGTGAGGTGCTTATGAGTTCCCTCCGTTGCAAAAATCACAAACCCACAAGCTGCCAACTCTTTCACCAGGGGGGTAAACCTGGTTTTGTTTTCTTCACCGCCAACCGAAACGAGAGCATAACGCTCTGTTTCCTGCGCCAGTCGCATCTGCATGGTGTAGATCTCTGTAAACCCAGCCGAGGCATTCTGGTTGAATGCGCTGCTTTTCATAAACGTGGCGAGCTTCGTGTCAAAGATCGTGTTGGGAGTTTTAAGAGCTACAGGCGTTGCAGTTCCTTTGTAGACCTTCATGGTGACCACTCCGGTCACTTTTTCGTTGATGCGATCCGCGAAAGCATTGAGATCGTCCATGAGAGGCTCGTGCCAAAGCCCACCGTAACAAAGGTAAGCCCACTTTTCGTCTACCTGGGCCTTGAACTCATTTTCGTGGCGGGTGCAGACATATTTTTCGAGAGCTCTGTGAGATTCGATGATGACATGGGCGGCAGGTGCCTCATAAATTCCTCTCACCTTCAAACCGACCACACGATCTTCAATGTGGTGCGTCACACCCACACCATGCCGCGCCACACGTCCGTTGAGCTTCTCAATGAGCTCAGGAAGTGAGAGATCCTGGCCATCCAACTGCACAGGGATGCCGCGTAAATAACCAATTTCAATGGTCTCTGGTTCGTCAGGAGCCTTCTCAACGGGAGAAGCAACCTGCAAAATGGCGTCGAGATTAGGAACAAGGGCAGGGTCTTCAATTTCACCGCCCTCAGCTGAAATGCCCCACATATTGTCATCATAAGAATAGGGAGAAGAAGCTGTTTGCTTCACAGGAATGTTGTGCTTGGCTGCATAGGCAAGTTCCTCTTCACGCCCCATTCCCCACTCACGAACAGGAGCGATGATCTTCATTTCAGGAGCGAGGGTGAGAACAG
>JANQPW010000551.1 GCA_028285285.1 Silvanigrellales bacterium | reverse complement strand
AACCTTGGTGCCTTCACAGGTGTGGACACACACAAGGAAACCATCTATGACCGCACCCGCAGCGACAACGATATGCCTCCCAATGGAAGCCCCCAGCTCACCCCGGAAGAGCGAGATCTGATCGCCCTTTGGGCCTGGGGTAACTACCGTGAGTCGCCATAGGGCCGGAAGTCTGCTGCGGCGAAGGCACTTGAGGAGCGACAATTTTCGACCCCAAGACTCCATGGCCGATTCCCTGGGCCTCATCGGAAGCCACTCCATGGCTCAGCACTTCAACCCGAACGGGCACTCTTTCTTTCAGCTCCCTCACGTGGGAGATCAAACCGATGCTTCTTCCCGATTGGCCCACCTTCTCCAGGCAAGAAATGGCCTGATCCAGCGCATCGGAATCGAGAGTGCCAAAGCCTTCATCTAAAAACAGTGCTTCGAGCCGCAGGCCGCCAGCGTGGGCTTGAACCACATCGGAAAGGGCCAGGGCCAACGACAGAGATGCCATAAACGACTCCCCACCGGAAAGCGTTGTGACCGGTCTTTCCTCACCGGAATGAGAGTCGATCACCGAGAGATCCAAACCCGCAGCACGGCGGCGATCCTGCGGCAACTCGCTTCTCACTAAGCAGTAACGTGACCGACTCATTTGCCGCAGGCGTTCACTCGCAACTTCAAGGACTGTTTCCATAAGAACACTCATCACATAGCGCCTGAGGCTGAGCTTGGAGCTGTTTTGTCCTCGAACCAACGACGCAACGGTTCCCGTTGTTCGAAAGGCCGATTCTTTTCGTTCCATTTGACCCTGGAGATCTTGAAGAAACTCACGCCCCCGTCTGAGGTTGCTCAAGCGCGTGTTGAGAGCCGCCAAACTCTCTGTGCACTCTTGATGGGAGCTTCGACACACCTCAACAGCTCGCTCGGCCACCTCTAAGCGCCCGGGCTCGGCCCATTCGGCCGCAACCTGCGTTCTGGCCTGTTCCAAAAACGCAACAGTTTGAGATCGTTGTTTGCTGTGAGTCTCGACCTGAAGAAACAGTCGCTCCCTTTCTTTAGGCTCCAGCACAGCCTTGCTCACCTGTGCTGCCGTTGCAAACCCCTCCTGATGCAACTCGGTCTTCAGGCGAGCAGAGAGGTCGTTGTGCTCAGCCTGCATCTGTTCCAAACTACCTTGTAGCCGCCCCAGCTCTTGAGAAACCCGCTGGCAGGCCGCTGCCTTCTGTTTCACATCCGCCGCAGCCGCCTCACGTTCTCTTGTGATCTCCAAAATCTGAGCACGACCCAGGTCAGCAGCACGCAAGCTTTTCTGCTTTCGCGTCGCCACCTGATCAAAGTACTCCCGTGGTTCACCTTCCAAGGCATCAACACCCAGAATCAAACGGAGTGCATGGCTCAACTCCGCACGAAATTTTGCAAGTTGTTCCCTTGTTTGATCAAGGGCACCCGCCGCTGCAGCATCGCCCAACTCATCGGCCTGTTTGCGGAAACGAGAGATCTCACCTTCGGCGCGGGCCAAGCTTTGCTGCGCCTGCACACCCCGCTGTTCCAATTCACGCAACTGAGTCTTTGCCTCACTCAAAAGCTGCTCCACCAATGCCATCTGCTCCAACAGCGTTGCACCGGTCGGCACACCACAGCCGTGAAGGATCTCCTTCAACCCATGCCCCAAAGCGGGAGAACCGCAGACCACACAGTGCCCCACGTTTTGGGATTCGTGCCGAAAGGCCTCTACCCAACGTTGCCAATCTCCCGACTTCGCTGAAGTTTCCTCAGCTTTGCGAGAGCCACCATTGTCAGGAAGTTGCCGACGCGCCGCTGCCAGGAGCCGTTTTGCCTCTTCGAGCCTCTTAACCTTCTCGACCCAGTCTAACTTCTGTTCCTGAGCTTCTTGTTTCTTCATCAACCACA
>JANQPW010000546.1 GCA_028285285.1 Silvanigrellales bacterium | reverse complement strand
GTTGCCGATGCATGGAGCCAACCCCGGTTCTTTGTACCCCCTCGCATGGAGGTGGTGCGGCGCTCCCCTTCCACGGTGGACCAAATGCTCCCGTCTCCCCCACCATCAACATGGCAAACCGCACAAGAAGCGCCACGAGTGCGCGTCATTTGGGGGAAGCGCACGGGGTCGGAGGTATGGAAGAGCACTCGTCCCAGTCGCATTTCCGTCGAAAGGGGGTCTTGTCTCCACACTTTGAGATCGGCCCTCACCCTCACTTTGGGTTTTTCAGGAACACCCAGGGTTGTTCGCAGAAGCTGTTGGTTGGTGGTCACACTCACTGAGGGAATTCTGGGAACTTTGGCAAAAGCATAGGGGACATATTTCGGTTCTCCGTGTTTGGCGTAGTGGGAAACATCAAGAACGCTGACGAAGTTCGAGTTGTCGTAAGAAACATAGGCCGTGGTGTCATCTGGGCTCAGCACAATTCCATTGGGATTGTTGCCAGGCAAGTGGAAGTGTTTGTTGGTCAGGGGGTGCATGGTGTCACCATCCATGACCATGAGTTCGTTAGAGCCATAGCCGAGCAGGAAAGCCACTCGACCGTTGCGTGTGAAGGTCATGTGGCGCATGCGCGAAATTTCCGTGAAGGGCGTGCTTCCTTGAGGTTCGTTCACAAAGGCGTTGATGTTGGCGATGAGAATTTGAATGGGCGTGATGCTCTCCATGATTTTTCGAGGCCGGAAGCATTTCAGAAAATCCTCTTTGGCTTCAGCAAGCTGGCCCACCACTGGTGAAAGAAGGGGAGTTGGTGTGGAGTTGCTCCGGCTGGAGAAGGTCCAGACCACCCCAAACCCAAAGCCTCCACGGCCCCCCTGTGAGTCGATAGCGTCTGTGTTCCCTTCCCAAATGGGCATGGGCATCACAGGAGAGCCCGGAAGCCAAACCACGCCACCCCCGGGGGAGTGAAACACGCCAAAGTGACCTGTTGAAACCGACTCACCCATAGAGGCATAGTACTCTGGTCCAAAGCCTTGGGCCCTGGCAATGCATTTACCCCCTTCATCAGGGTTGAAGCTGTCTTGGAGAGTCGATTCTGTTTTTTCTCCTGTGTTGAGGTTGATCACCGAAACAAAGGCTTCTGTTTCGGTGACGACCCCTCGGGGCAAGAGGTGGGAAACAAGGGCTTGGGAGCTGCTCGGGTCAATAGAGATGCCGTGAGGCTGTGGGCCCACATTGACCTTTGTTTGAAGGGTGAAGTCTCCCTGTCCACGGTGGTTGAACACAGAAACCGAACGTTCCACGAAGTTGCTCACAACCAGCTTTTGCCCATTGGAAGAAAGAGCGACCTGTCGGGGTTCAATGCCAACTCCATTCTCACGGGTGAGCTCTCGTATCTGCTGCTTTGTTGCGGTGTCAAAAACACGGATCACGTTTTCTTTAGGAAAAGTCACAATGGCGTGACGGTCGTCTTGTGTCAGGGTCACACTTGAGGGGCCTGAGTTGAATTCGATGATTTCGGGCGCGCTGCTGAAGGTGGAGGTGTCGGTCACTGAAAGGGAGTTTGTGCTTTGGGAGGTTGCCCAAAGCTGGCGACCAGAGCGTGAGAGCGCGATAGGTGCCGACGCCACAGACCTTTTAGCGGTGGGTGTGCCCGATATCTGAGCCGAGATGGGTTCTTGGAGCAGGCTTTCGCTGATGAGAACCCGGCTGTGGGCGTAGCCACCCGGGGCCGCACTCTCCATGCCGATAGCGGCTGTTGACTCTTGATCATTGACCGTATCAACTGTCACATCGATTGTGGAGAGACTCTTTCCGTTTCTTTGGAGGCGCAGCTTGGCATTTCGAAGCCCGTCAGACAGAGATTTTCGATAATAAAAGTCGAGCCAGACCAGTTCTTGTTTTTCTTGCTTTTTGTATTCACGCCGATCGCGAACTGCGAAAACGCGGAGTTCCTCTCCTGTTCGCGTCTGCAACGGCACAACTCTCACAGCGGCTTCTTTGGGTTCGAAGGTGGGGAGCCTCCAACTGAGGTGACGCAGATCAACACTCACCTCAAATGAAGCACTGTGTGATGCCTGGTTGAGCGTGAGGGAGTTTTCCTGGCGGCCTCTCACACAGCTCCCTATCATGAAAAGGCTTGCCAGCGCCGCCATTGCGATGAGGTTGGGCCGGGTCTTTTTCAGTTGTTGAACGCTTTGATCGCGTGAAGCTGCCCTCATAGAGTCTTCTCCCAGGTTGTCTCCGAATGCAAAGATCGTAGCACAAGGTCGACACGGTTCTTGCGCCAGTACTTTGGAGCTCGCTGGCTGGTCGAGCTTTGGCCAATGCTGGTTGGTTATTCGCCATGTGGTTGAGGGGCTTCCGTTGTGTTGCTTCTAAAATTCAGTATCTCTAAAAATTTTGGATTTTTCTGAGTGAAATAGGAGATGAGAAAAATGGCATTCCTGTTGCTTTAACCCCTTCGAAGGCAATGCCCTCTGGGCAAACTGTAACAAGGAGTTCCGTATGCGTTTTGATCCCATGTTCGCAAAAGTGAGAGAATTGAATTGTGTTCAACGAGGCTCAAGAGCCCCGCTCATGAGTGATCTTGAGTATGACCGTCGGAAGAAGAAGGCGGTCAAGACAGAGGAGAAGTTTCCCTCTCCAGCTGTTGAGTCGGCATCAGACTGTGAACTTGCGGTGAGCCGCCTCTGCGAGCGTCATGAGTTTGCACTTTGGACGGCAGGTTTGAGAACCATGAACTGGTTGTGAGCCAAGTCCAAACTCGCAGCTAAGCTCTCTGTCCGATAAGTGCCGAGATCCTCTTCAGCGGCGAATAGCCTTTGGATCCAGTGCATCTCGCAGCCCATCGCCCACGAAGTTGATGGCAATGATCACAAGAAAAATCATGAGACCGGGAACCACGGCCAGAAGGGGCATGGTGCGCACCAGCTCCAGAGCGTTTTGTAGCATATTTCCCCAGCTGGCCATGGGTGGTTGAATGCCTAAGCCCAGGAAGCTGAGGCCTGTTTCAATGAGCATGGCATCGCCCATGAGGAGAGTCACAGCCACAACGAGTGGTCCAAAAACGTTTGGGATGACGTGGCCAACAACAATTGAGAAATGCGACAAGCCAATGGTTTTGGCAGCCAGCACATACTCAGACTCTTTGATGCTCAACACAGTTCCCCGCACAATACGGGCAATGGGCATCCAGGTGAGAGACGCCATGACCACCACCATTTTGATGACACTTTGATTTTCACCTTCCAGCATTTCGCCAACCACGGGAATTTTTCCGAGATCTGCCGCCGCAAAAATAATGTAGAGGGGCAGCGTGGGAATTGTCAGAAGAGCGTCGGTAATGCGCATGAGCACATTGTCAGCAAAGCCTCCAAAGTAACCGGCTGTTGCTCCGAACAGGAGGCCCAAGATCGCCGAGAAAAACCCCACAAGAGCTGCAACCATAAGAGAAATGCGTGCCCCATAAATCAATCGAGCGAGCACGTCGCGGCCGAGCTCATCGGTTCCTAGTATATGGTAGGTTTCAAACCGCTCGGCCAGAGCTGCGAATTCCGAAGCAGCCTCGGACGACTGGGAAACAAAACTGGCAAAGGTCTCAGGATCTTCTTGACGCACCTCGTTGAGAACAAAAGGAACGTCTTCCTCGAGCTCGTCCACAGACACCATCTCGGCTTTGTGGGCGTCGTCTACCAGCTGTCGAGTGAGCTCAGGGTGATTTTCCACCCAGAGCTCAATTCGCTCTTCCTGTTGAACCGCTGGCATTATTGATGTGCTGCCCGGCCCCGCAAAACGATGAAGAATGTTCTGCGAGTTTGGGTCAACTCCCAAAATAGCGACAATGTAGGGAGCAAAAATTGCGGAAAGACCAGCGCATACCAACACAAGAAGGCTCACCACAGCCACTTTGTGTTCAGCAAATTGCTCCACAAATAGGGCCAAGAGCGACTTTGACTTTTCAGTATCAGACTGGCCAAGCGTTGCCGTGTTCTGGCTCTTTGTGACGGGAGGAGTGTTGTTTTCAGTCATAGATTCTGTTCCTCCTCATTTGTAGGCAATGCGTGGGTCGAGGAAGGCGTACGACACATCTGCAACGAGGTTCATAAAAAGCACCATGGCGATCGTGATGTTAAAGGCCACCATGGCCACACGGAAGTCATTCCCTATGATGGAGTCAAAGACAAGCTTGCCCACACCCTGATAGGCGAAAACTTGCTCCGTAATGATGGCTCCTCCGAAAACATTTCCGAGGGCAATCGCAAAAATGGTCACGAGCGGAATGAGGGCATTGCGAAAGGCATGGACAAACACAACTCGTTTTTCTGCAAGACCCTTAGCGCGGGCAGTGCGAATATAGTCTTGGCGCATGACCTCAATCATAGCGCCCCGCGTGTAGCGCACATACACCGCCATCTGGGAAACTGTGAACACCACAACCGGCAGGGTGATGTACTTGAGCCGATCTGCGAGCGCGGCCAGGCCTGTGGCATCGCTGCCAATGGTGGTGGTGCCACCAGCCGGAAGAACTTGGAGCCACTCTGCAAAGATCATGATGAGCATAATGCCAAACCAAAAGGGTGGCAGTGATTGCCCGGCAAAGGCAAGCAGGTTGGCAATGTAGTCGAACTTCGTGCCGTTGCGGAGGGCAGCGATCACTCCAATGGGGACCGCAAGCAGTAGCGCAAGACCGAGTGCCGTGAAAGAAAGCAAAAAGGTGTTGATCAGCCGATCGCCAATGATATCGGTGACGGGCACTTTGTAGGTGCGCGAGTAACCGAGGTCTCCTCTCAGAGTGTCGGTGAGCCAGTTCCAGTAACGCTCATAGACCGGAAGATCGAGGCCATACAATGCCTTCAGGCGGGCCACATCTTCTGCCCTCATGGAAGGGTTGGACATCATCAATTCTTCAACAGGATCGCCAGGCATGAGGGCCATCAAAGCGAAACTGACAAACGAAATGATCAGCAACACGATGGTTGTGAAAAAAAGGCGGCGAATGATGAAGTTCCACATATCTTGAACAGTTCCTCTTCGAGCTCAACGAAGGTGCCAGTGCCTAAAGAGTGTTGACTCGTTGGCCACTGGCACCAGACATCACTTCTTCGACATGCGATCGGTCGTGAATTTCCAGCGTTCAACATGATATGCTTTTGAATACTGGGTCGAAGTGGGTGTTACGCCAGCAATGCCCTTTGGCAAAACCACAATCTTTGCGCGGTAATACAAGGGCAGCGAGGGCAAGTCTTTGGTGTACTCGCTCAAGATGGTTTTTGCGTAGCCTTGTCTTTCACTGAGATCGAACGAGCGGTTGAGTGCCTCAATGGCCTTGTCAACGGTTGGGTTTTTCCAGCCCATGTAGTTGGTTCCTGACCAGCTGTTCTCTTTCGTGGGAATGCTGCGGCTGTGGTAACCCTGTGAAGGATCGGTTTCAGGAGCAGAAGACCAAGCATAGAGCGCCATGGCTTCAAACTTTCGTTTGCTTGTGGTCTCTCCAAAGTAAACCTTGGCGGGTTGGTTCTTTATTTCCAAGGCAATGCCAACTTGGGCGAGCTGGTTTTTGATGAACACCTGAACATTTTCGCGAATTTTATTTCCAGCTGTGGTCATGAAAGTCATTTTGAAGGGCTTGCCGTTCAGCTCAAGGATGCCGTCTTTGCCTTTCTTAAACCCAACGGCTGCAAGCAAACGACGTGCTTTTCGAGGAGAGTAGCTGTAGGTCTGGATGCTTTTCTTGTCGTCGCTGTACCAAGGATCAGTGGGGTGAATGAAGTGCTTCGCCACCTTTTGCTTGCCTTGGAAGAGTGCCTTCGTGAGAGCTTCGCGATCGATTGCATAGAGCAACGCTTGGCGCGTGCGGCGATCGGCAAGAAGGGGATTGTCAAGGTTAAGGTCAATGTGCTCAAAAACCAACCCGTCAATGTAGTTCACACGGAAGGGGTGCTTTTCTTTCTTCACACGTTCCTCAAATTGGAGTGCCTGATCGAGCGACATGCCAACCGACATGAGCATGTCGATGTTTCCTGAAACGAGGTTTGACTCCAGTGTGCCACTGTTGGGAATCACGCGAATGAGGAGTTTTTCAAGGGTTGGTTTTGTTTTTCCCCACCACTTTTCATTGCGCACCATTTCAATGTGGCTGCCCAATTTGATCTCAGAGATGCGATAAGGACCACTGTAGAGACCTTTGAGTGTGGGCTGCGTGGTGTACTTCGTGTTGCGGTCGTAGCCTTCGACCTGATCACCAAATTTCTTGAACACACTGGCTTCGAGGTGTTGAGGCAAGGCATACCAACGTTGTTTGAAGTAGTCCCACTTCACACGGCTGTAATTCTGCACGAAGATCTTGGGGTTTTTGGGATCAACGTCGATGGACACGACAGCATCAAACTCGTCTTTGCTCGGGATGGAGACCTTCTCAGAAAGGGCTGCTTCCCACATGAACTTGTAGTCTTTACCAGTGATGGGTTTTCCGTCGCCCCAAACAGCTTCTGGGCGAATGCGCCAGGTCACCTTCATTTTTTCGGTGTCGCCATCTTTGTATTTGACCACATCACCATTTTCGAGTGTGGGAATGCGCTCCGCAGCCAAGGGCTGCCACTGGTTGTTTTCATCAAGAAAAACCAGCTCGCTCCGGTTCACCATGGCCAGGGCGTAGTTCGAAACAACCATGTTGGCGATGAGGGGGTTGAGGTTTTCAAACTCCTGAGTGGTGCCAATGCGCAGCTCTTTGTTTGAGAACTCTGGTTTTGCGAGGGCGCTTCCTGCCATCACAACTGAAAGCCCTGCGCAGCCGGCTAGAAAAGCCTTACGCGTGAACTTCAGTGTTGAACTCATCGAAACCATCCTGATCTCCTTCTCTTTCGTGTCGGTTCAGTGAATTTGTTTCAAAGTGCCAGCGGGTCAATCAAACTTCCCCCCTCACCGCAAGACACTCTCTAACCGTTGACAAGCAAGCATGACACCTCGTGTTCTGGGTTGCCGGTCACTGGTTTCAATTGTGGAGGCCTGACCTTGCACTCCGCCTTTGCCATGGGACAGCGCGGGTGAAAGGGGCAGCCTGAGGGAGGTTTGAGTGGGCTTGGCACATCTCCACCAAGCACACGCCCTCCCTCGGCTTTGCCTTTGCCAACTTTGGGCACGGCGTGAATCAGGGCTTTGGTGTAAGGGTGCTTGGGGCTTGAGAAAAGCTCTTTAGCGGGAGCCTTTTCCACGATACGGCCCAGGTACATCACAGCAACTGTGGTGCACATGTGTTCGACCACGCCCAGGTCATGAGAAATGAAAAGATACGTGAGGTTGAGCTCTTCCTGCAGGTCTTTCATAAGGTTGAGAACCTGCGCTTGCACAGACACGTCAAGAGCGCTCACTGGCTCGTCGCCAATAACCACCTCCGGCTTCAACGAAATGGCTCGCGCCACAGAAATACGTTGCCGCTGACCGCCTGAAAACTCGTGAGGGTATCTGTTCGTGTAGTCGGGGTTGAGGCCGACCTTGCTGAGAAGAGCCCTCACAATCTCGTCGCGCTCGTCGCTTGAGATCTCTGGGTTGTGGACCTTGAGGGGCTCCGCAATGATGTGACCGACCGTGTGCCGTGGGTTCAAGGAGGCATAGGGATCTTGAAAGATCATCTGCATGCTTTTCTTGAAGGACTTGAGAGCGGCTCCGCTCAGCTTTGTGGCGTCTTGACCCCGAAAAAACACACTTCCGCTGGTGGGCTCATACAGTCGGATCACCGTTCGGCCGAGGGTTGATTTGCCACAGCCACTTTCGCCAACGAGCCCAAGTGTTTCGCCCTTGCGCAGCTCAAAACTGATGTCGTCAACAGCCTTCACATCACCGACCTTGCGCAACAGGAGCCCTTTGCGCACAGGAAAGTACTTCTTCACATTTTCAACTTTGAGCAAGAGCTCATTCTCATTTGTGGGAGACAAGCTTGTGTTCGTGTTGCTGTTCATGCGCTCACCACCTTGTTGAAGCAGGCTACGGAATGACCCTCTTTCAACTGTTCCAGCTGAGGTCGTTCACGTCGGCACTGCTCAGTTGCGCGTGGGCATCGATTTTGAAAGGGGCACCCCGGAGGGAGGCGCATGGGGGAGGGCACATTGCCCGGAATGGTTTCGAGGCGGTCTCGCTTTTCTCCAATTTTCGGAATGGAATTGAGCAAGCCAATGGTGTACGGGTGCGAAGGTTTTGAAAAAATATCCGCAGTTGTGGCCACCTCACAGACCGTACCGGCATACATCACCACAACCCGATCGGCGACCTCAGATATCACCCCGAGGTCGTGGGTGATGAACTGCACCGCCATTCCCAAACGTTGTTGGAGCTCACTGATCAGTTCCAAGATCTGTGCTTGAATGGTGACATCCAGAGCCGTTGTGGGCTCGTCGGCAATGAGAAACTCGGGGTCGCAAGACAAGGCCATGGCGATCATAGCGCGCTGGCGCATCCCTCCCGAAAGCTGATGGGGGTAGTTGCTGTAGCGCGATTCGGGGCTTGGAATTCCCACCAATCGCAGCATTTCAATGGTTTTTTCTTTTGCATCTTTTTTTGAGAGCAGTTGGTGACGCATGAGCTGCTCATCGATTTGAAAGCCCACGCGATAAACGGGGTTGAGGGCTGTCATGGGCTCCTGAAAGATCATGGCAATGCCGTTGCCGCGAATGGCTTCTAGCTCTGGAGTCTTCATGTTGAGAAGACTCTTTCCTTTGAAGCGGATGTCTCCGCCGGTCACACGACCGTTTCCACCCAAAAGCCCCATGATTGACATGGATGTGACGGACTTTCCGCAACCACTCTCACCAACAATTCCGAGTGTTTCTTTCCGAGCAATCTCAAAAGAGACACCGTTCACAGCACGGAAAGAACCCCCTTTGGTGAAAAAGCTTGTTTCGAGATTTTCGACTGAAATCACAGGGTTCATTTGCAAAAATCACCTTTCACCAACGCTTCCCAGGCCGTTCCATTGCGGCGCAAGCCGGTTGCGCTTCAATGGGTGGAGTGCTTTTAGCCGGTTTAGGGAGTCATTTCTACACCTTTCCCAAAAATTGTGAAATTCGGGTGAAGATTTGATATTATAAACCACTGTAATTGTTTAATAAAAGTGAAATAAATGTTCTAAAAACACCAATGGCAGGAGTCTGCTGGACGGCCAGCAAATGCACAATTTTCATTGCATCCAAGTCACCTGGCGGTTGATCAGGTAGTTCCAAGCAGTGGCAATGACAATGGCGACACCATTGGCAACGTAAAGATTCCAATGAAACGAGTTCACCAAATAAAGACAGACAGAATAGTTGATGAGGGCACCTGCAAGGCAAACCACATGGAACTTGAAAAGGCCAAAGATCAGTTCTCTTGCGCCCCGCATGCGCTGGTCGTGAAAAGTCCAAATGTTGTTGAACCAGAAATTCCAGAGGAGACTGAGCTCAATTCCCCAAATGAGCGCTACCTCAGCAGGTTGGCCCATCTGAGCTTTGGCAACCCACGTGGCAAGTTGATTCACTCCCACTCCCGAGAGACCAACCGTGGCGTATTTGATGAACTGTAGGGGAATGAAGCTTCCCAGGCTGAGGGAATAGAGAGCCGCAAGATACTGCACGATCACCTGTGTGGAGAGTTTGCTTTCTCCGTGCTGACGGTTGCGAAAGGCATAGCCCACTTCGGCCACTCGAAGTTCGCGATCTCTCGCGAGAAACTCCAAGAGGATTTTGAACCCTTTGGGGTCCAATGAAGGGGCAAGGGCTTCGAAAGAGCTGCGCTTGAGCGCAAAAAAGCCGCTCATGGGATCGGAGACATCCACTGAAAGGAACACTTTCGCAAGCACCGTTGCCACCCAACTCACCAATCGCCGGCGCTTGCTCCAATCTTGTTGACTGCCCCCGGCTGCTCGACGAGAGCCCACAGCCACATCGGCTTGGTTGCTTTTAATAATTTCCACCAACTGAGGAATGATTTTTTCATCGTGTTGAAGATCGGCATCCATGACCACGAGAATATCGCCCAGGCTTGCCGCAAAGCCATCGAGAACTGCCGAAGAAAGTCCACGATTGTGCAGCCTGCGGAGGGAGCGCACACGCCCCGGTTGAGCGGCAGCGTGTTCTTGCGCCACTTTCCAGGTGCCGTCGGGAGAGTTGTCATCGACCACGATCACTTCATACGAAAGGCCCGTGAGAGCTTGCTCGAGTGCTTGCAATACGTGGGGAATGTTCTCGGCTTCGTTGAATGTGGGCAGCACGACGGTCACAAGAGGGGCTGTGGCTTTGACCTCCGAATTCTTTTCTCCGCTGCCAGAAAAGGGAGAGCTCAGGCCAAAGGGCTGTCTCTGCTGCGGGATGATCACGTGTGTCTTCCTTGAAGGCCAGAAAGGGTGGGTCGTCGCCCATGGAAGTAGCACACTCTTTTTGCCAAGTCATGCGCAGCGAGGGCTGAGTGACTTGGCTACGATCGCGACGAGCTTAGCGATTCTTGAGCTGCGCCATTCGCTTGCGGAAGTTTTCAATGCCTTCAACAATCACCCCATCTTCGATGAGCTGTTCTTTTGTTCCCACAAGACACTCAGTGAAAGCAGCGGTTACAGGAAGGCCACCCACTTGGATGGGATTCTCAAAGTCGAAGAAATGAACGATGACACCAACTGAAGGCCGTGCACCGAGCCTCTTGATCTTCCGTGGGTTTTTCGGAATGGGGCCGTTTGCCACAACCCATTTGAAGAATTCTTCGGGAAAGGTGTCTTGGAAAATGGTGAAGTTCATGTCCAATGAGATGTGGGTGCGGCTTTCGTTGGTTCCTCCAGAAATGCTGGTGCGACCAAACTGTGTGTAGTAAAGATTGTCTGCTGAGACGATTTCAACACCCACACCTTCAAAGAATGTTGAGTATGTGGTCTCGACTTCAGCAACGGTGTTTGAGACACCGGTCACGTCGTTAAAAGAAATGGTGCTGCAGTAAACATCTGCGTCAGGTGGAAAGCCACCCTCCACCTCATTGGCAAAGGCAGAAACTGAAGCCCCCAGAACAGAAAAAGCAATCGCAAGGTCAAACATTTTTTTCATAGTGATCCTCCTTGTCGTGGTTTGAGTGTACGACAGCGAAAAGGTATTCGAGGCGGAAGGAGGTCACCAAGGAAACAATTTCATCGCGACGGGAAAATCACGCGAAATCCCGGTTCCAAAATTTGCCCAAGGGGGTTTTTTGAGATGTCGGATTGGAAGATGTCTCTGCGAGATTGAAGGAGTTGTTGGAAGAGGGGCTCAATTTCGCCGTCAAGGATTTGCTGGTTGTAGCTTTCGAGTAGCGAACGGGCATTTCTCTTATGGAAAATCTCGTTTCTTTCGGGTTCTGTGAGGTTTCTTAGAAGCTCTTGTTCAGCTTCTTCGGAACTGTTCGAGAGTGATGTCAGCAGTTCTTCTTTCCAATTGTTTCCATTTTCAATGTGTTTGAGGAGCTTGCATCTTCGCTTGGAAAAAGTGGGCGCTTTCATGTCAACGGCCAACACGTCGGCAACGAATTCATCATCGACAATGCCTTGGGAAATGAGTGAGTCAATGGCCAGGAGGTCCTGCACACTTGGCACTGGGGCTAGCCATGCATGGTCGGCATCAGCCGATCCATTCTCGGGAAACCGCAAGCCCGATTGCCGCATGAGATTGAGGTAGTCAGCCTTTGCCAGAGCCGTTGTTCCCAGAGCAAGACGCGGATGAACCAATGAGCTTGAGGGAATGGTCACTGTTTGTGAAAGAGAGTCGAGTGCTTGGGTGTCGGAAGCAAGGTTGACTTCAACGGTGCAAAAGAGGGGGCGGAGCTGTTCCTGTAGGGAGAGGCTTCGTTTCAAGTCGAGGTACCCTGGGCTGGCTTCTAACCTGTTGATGCCTGCCTGCACAGATGTTGAGAACTCAGAGGCGTCGCGGAGTGAGTTCACGGCTTGTGAAACCTGATTGCTCAGAGTTGCGCCGCCAAAAGGCAGGCTCCGGAGGTTGGTCCACCAGTCGTTGTGCGGTGCAGAAAATTCTTTCATGATCGGGCCGCCACTCGTGTGGCAGCCTGAGCAGCGCATGCGCCGACCGAAACGAGGTGGGCTTTGCCGGTGGAGCTCTTGGTTGTCGAGAAAGGCATCTTTTGAGTCGCCGCGGTACTTCCATTCTGCTGAGCTGTTGGTGCCCATCATTTCATAAAAGTTGTAGTAGCCCTTGGTGGAATCCCAGGCCATCAACTCAACAAGCAGTTTGCCACGTCGTGGGCTTTGATCGAGGATGATCTCGTTGTTTTGTTTGGCTGTGAAGTGACCGAGGAAAAGCTCGGCCGGCTTTGAGGGGGCGTCGATCCACTCAAAGAAACTGAAGCTCCCACGGGCAGGGTTGTTGCGCCCACGGTTGGCCACCATTGAGCTTCTGATGGGCCCTTGTTGTTGCAAGATGTCTTTGAGCTGCAGCACATTTGTTGGACAACTCGTGAGCGAAGAAAATGCCCGCACGAGCATGTCGTTGTTTTCAGACACCGGCACATTATTGTCGTCTGTCACAACACAGTTGAGCTCGTCGGTGGGTGTTGAGAGCGCTGGTTCGAGCTGCCGCACCTGACAACTGCCGAAAACAAGAAGCCCGAAAAGTGTCCACAGTGGCGTTTTGTGATTGAAGTCTTTCATTTCAGTTCCCTTTGGTTTTCTGCTCCCGCTGCATTTGAAGGGGCGGCAAAAGTTTAGGGTATCCATTTTGACGATAAAGGGAACTTAGAAAAATTGATTTCTAGATTAGAAAAACTAATCTGAGTTCTGAGAGTGGGCTGTGAGCGCGTTCACCACTGATTGAACCCTCTTTTGCACGTGCTCGTCATATTGCTGCTGAAAACTCTCCCAGCTCTGTTTTTCACTTGATTCTCCTAGCTGAGCTTCCACAATGCCCGGCCCACTGTTCTGCGGAGCTCGTTGACAGAGGGAAATGGGTTGCAGTCACTGTCGTTCCAGTGAAGAGTAACATCTTCTGTCGCGCTCTGGCGGATCTCCTGCCAATCATCCGAACCCAGTTCACTGAGTTCGATGCTACTTTTATCGAAATCTCTTTTGGCGTAGGCCAGCTCCGAAGCGGCTTCAAAAACAAAGAGTCGGGGGCATTCGGGAGCCCGTCGCAGTGACCTTCGGGCGGTGCGGTTGGTCAACAATGTGTTGTGCTGCAACTGAGGGCTAGGCTTCATCCAAAACGAAGTTCCCGTGTAGCCCAGGTGACCAAATATGGGTGGCCTTTTGGCCTCGTTGTCTTCAGGCCAGGCCGAGAGAGAGTTTGAACCTGTGGGCGTGTCGAAGCAAAAGCTGAAACGCGCGTTTGACAGGGGAGTTTCTTGTAAACTGCCCAAGCCAGAGTGTTCTGCTTGGAAAAGCAAAGGTGAAAAATACCCGACTGCAGCTTCCACGTCTGAAATGGTTCCAAACAGGCCAGCGTGGCAGCTGACTTCCGGATCTTCAGGGCAGAGAGCAGCCAGCAGGTTGGCGTTTGTGTCGAGCGCGGCACCAAATTCTCGGGCAACTCTGGTGGAGGCTCCCAAATACTCGCGCTGGGTGACAATGTAGGGAAAATAAGGAACGGCGCTTTGAGTGTGTGCCGGAGAAAGGCTGGCATGGAAAAAACTCGATCCCAATTCAGCGTTTAGCGCATTGAGGGCCAATTGCCAGGAACCCCAATGGGAAAGGCATGTGTTTTCCAGAGCTCGGGCAAGCGCGTAGTAGCCACAGTCAGAGTAGCGCACCTCCGCCTGTTTTTTGGGGCTGCTGATTGCTTGGTTGAACATAGACTTGAGAAGTGTCTCGCGAAAGCTCGATCGTTTGTTGGCCGTGAGGTGCAGCGTGCCATCGGTTTGAGGGCTAGCCAGTGACTGACCCTTTTTATTGAAGAGGCCTCGCCCAAACCAGGTCCAGGCCGGCAAGCCGCTGCTGTGGTTGAAGAGGCTGGCAAAGCTCAGAGGCTCAGCCCTTCTAACGGCTGACACGAGCTCGGGGCTTGAAGGCCCTGGGCCCAAGAACTCGGTGGGGCTGAGGCGCACTTGGCCGCGCTGTTGCCAGCTGGAGGGGTCTTTCAAGATGAACAGCATTCCCCCAAACAAGGGTTTGGTGAGGCTTCCTAGGTCAAAAACGGGGTGGACGCCCTGGTGGTGACGCGCTTCGTCTGCGAAAAATGCAGACACCTTTATGGCCGAGTTTCCCAAAGACCATGCTGTGAAGTGTCCCTCTTGCACATGCTTTTCAAGCTGGGTGACCAACTCAGTGAGCGTGGCGAGTCCCTCTTTTGATAGTGCAGAATTGATGCTACCAATCATGCGCGGCATGTCCCCAAGGTTCTCGGTTCGTTGGTTGAGGGTGCAGGCAGTGTTGTGGGCTATTTTGCCACAGAGAAGCGAGGATGTGGAGGTGATCATGACCTTTGACGAGTTTTGTTTGACCCAGCTTGGGCAGGTGGGCGAAGTCGTGCGCCGTAAGCTCTTCGAGACTCTTGCGGAAGATGTGGGTCATGGTGATCTCTCCCTGAAGTCGTGCTCACGTGCTTATGTGAAGCCCGTGAAGGGTGTTCTTTTGGCAAAATCAGAGTTCGTGTTGGCTGGGCTTGATCTCGCCTGCGAAACTCTCCGTTTGGCCTGTGGTGGAAGCCAGTTTCATGTGAGCAAGCAGGTCGAGGAGGGTGAAAAAGTTCCTGTGGGCGAAGTGATTTTGAGTTTTGAAGGCCCTGCCTGTGGCTTGTTGGCTGGTGAGCGCGCCGCTTTGAATCTGTTGGCTCGGCTTTGTGGAGTGGCCACCTTCACCGCAAGAGTGAAAAGGGCTCTGAAGGAGGCTGGTGAACATGCCCCCGAGCTTCTCGAAACACGCAAAACAACGCCTGGTCTCAAGGTTTTTGAGAAGTACGCCACTCGTGTGGGAGGAGCTCGCAACCACC
>JANQPW010000528.1 GCA_028285285.1 Silvanigrellales bacterium | reverse complement strand
CATGTTGATGGGACATACCAGAGAGGATCTGGTCACAATGGGAGAGCCGGATGCGTTGAATGCGCACGTCCGGTTCGGTGAGGGGTGAGGAGAAGGCGCACCTGGCGCCTTCTCCTTGCCTACTCGGTTTATGCTCTAGATATTTAATGTTCCTTAAGCCAAATCTTAGCATAGGCTAATGGAGCATCTAGTTTCGTTGTCTACAACTCCTATGAACGTGCGAGAACGCACGAGTGTTTCAATAATGGAAAAATAGGAGACATCATGACGAGAACAGTGATGAGCATGGCACTGCCACTTGTGCTTTTTCTTGTGGTCAGTAGCGGATACGCCTCAACGATTGCGAAACTTACAAACGATTTTCCTAATGAAAAAAAGAGCTTTGTGAGTCTGGCAGCTGGCCAAACGCACTATCAGATTGAGGGTCCACTCGAAGGGAAACCAGTCGTCTTGATTCATGGAGTGTCTGGTCCAATGAAGGTTTGGGACTTTACTGTTGATCAACTCGCAAGAGCTGGGTTCAGGGTCATCAGGTTCGATCTTTTTGGCCGAGGTTTTTCGCAAAGAATAGAACGAGAATATGATCTGGATCTTTTCGTTTCTCAGCTTCATGAGCTTTTGACGAAGCTAAAAGTAACGAGGCCAGTGAGTCTCGTGGGATCGTCCATGGGTGCCATTGTTTCTTCGGAGTTTGCAAGCCAGTTTCCTGATGCGGTGGATAAGCTTGTGTTGATCGGCCCCGCTGGATTTCCCCTAAAGGTTTCTCCACTTGCGAAGCTGAGGGATATCCCTGTCCTTGGTCCTCTCATTGATCGCAGTTTTGCCCAGTCGGTGATCGTCAAGCAAAACAAAAACTACTTCTTTGATCCGGAAAGAGCTCAGAGGTTCTTAAGCTACTTTCGAAGTCAGCTTCAGTTGAGTGGTTCCGTCGAAGCGATTTTGTCGACAATGAGCCACGTTCCTGTGCAAGACTATCGCACTGGGTACTCAAAAATTGCGAGTACTGAGCACCCCACACTCGTCATTTGGGGCAAGCAGGACAAGACCTTTCCTTTTCACAATCATCTCACTCTCAAAGAGTTGGTTCCCCAAATGAAGTTGTTGGCAATAGACAATGCGGCACACCTTCCTCAATACGAGGCCCCCAACCAAACTTCGAGCGCGATTGCGCAGTTTATTCGCAAGGGGGATGTAAACCCAAGAGATCTGCCAACGAAGCCCTAGAACGGACTGTGGTGCACAGCTAACGCAGGTCAAAGAGAGCATTCCTCCTATTGAAGCCCTTGTACCAGTGTCCGTCAATTGAAATTGCCAGGTCGTGGTATGCGGCGGGCTGGTATCGCACGTTAAAGTCGTTTTCTTTTTTGCCTCTCAGGAAAAAGCAGCCCGGCAACAAGCCTCTCAGTTCACCATCGCCACTCACGACGAGGTCCACCTCATTTGTGCTTTTGGGAAGCTCCGTTCCCCCAGAATTGAGAATATGCTCGAAGCGAGTTGAGTAACTGTCGTATTCATAATGATTCACGATCGCTCTTGCGCTTTCGACTTCACCTCGGTCAGAAGAAACCTGAAGGGACACCGAGCACGCTTCCTTGTGTGTGAAGGGGCCATGATTGACTGAGTAATCGATGACGACCTCAACGACATCAGAGGAGTCTATTTCGTTGGCCAGTAGAAGTGTCTTTTGATTCCATCCGTCTGCATAACCTTGGCTTGATAAAACGGCAGATGAAACAAGAGCAATAATTGAAGGTGTTTTTGATCTCACTGAAAATTCTCCCTAGTGCTTGTTTGTTCGCTATGGATTCGGCTTATCTAAATAGCTCCTGTTTATTTACAGTGAAGGGAAAGCAGCAGTAAATGAGTATTTATGATTTCACGAAATGCAAATTTGCATTTCATGTTTTTATTATATATATTCAGGAAGTTAGAGAACACCTTGGCGAACCAATCCAGACAGGAAATGGATGAACTGGGAAAACTATCGATACTTTCTCGCTGTGGCCAATGCCCAGAGCTTTAAAGCCGCCTCGAAGGACCTTGGTGTCGATCAAACGACGGTGAGCCGAAATATTGGTCACTTTGAGAAAAAAATAGGCGCAAAGCTGTTTCACCGCCGTTCAGACGGATTGACCCCTACCGTTGTGGGACACCAGCTCCTGGGTGAGCTTAAAGGTGTCGAAGAAAAGATGTTTGCTGTTGAGAGATCGTTGGCAGGTAGCGACTCTCGATTGAACGGGAAGGTCCGAGTGGCCATGCCTGGTGCATTGGCCAATCATTTCTTTATACCTCAATTGGGAGGTTTCATCTCTCAATACCCTGAGATAAACATTGAGTTTGTCACAGGCCCTGAAGTTCTCAATCTAAACAAGCGCGAAGCAGACGTGGCGATGAGACTTGTTCGGCCCGTTCAAACCGGACTTGTGGTCAAAAAGGTTGGAAAGTTCCAGCTTCAGATCTTCGCAAGCAAAAGCTTGGTCGGCAAAGGAGCGATTGAAGCTTCTGTTCTCCAAGAACATCCTTTCATTGGGCTATTCCCATATGCAACATCTCAGGAAGAGTTCGCTATCATTGATCAGGTCAGTGACTTTGTTCGGGTGTCAATCCGATCTGCCGCCTGGACTTCTGTCTTTTATGCTGTTTCTGAGGGGCTTGGAATTGGAATACTTCCGTCTTTCCTGGGTAAAAAGAATCCAGAGCTCAGACCTATTTTGCCAAAACTCTCTCAAGACGCCTCCATATGGTTAGTTTATCACCCCGACCTTCGAAAGTGCGCGCGGGTTGCTCACTTTGTTCGATATTCCACGAAGATTTTTCAGGCACTTTGAGGGCATTTGGCAGCCATTTCAACCTGTGACCGCGTCAAAGCACTGCAGTGAGAGAACGGGGGGTAGAGGTTCAATTTGTTCCTTTTTTGTGAAATGATGTTTGGCACGAAGTCTCAATTCACTGTGTTTGGTTGTTTTTGGGGGAATCATGACCACCTGTTGGAACATCGGAGTACACGTCCGCGAAGAGAAAAGTCGAGTCCACAGCCGGGGCTCGGGAGCTTGTGGCTGGTTTCGTCGACGTGTTGTTCCCGTCACTCTAGCCCTCACCCAGCTGGGAAGTCTGGGAATGCTGGCGACGGGCTGCAAAACTCGATTTGATGATTCCGGAGCTCGGCAGCGCCAGGCCAAGGCGCCTCAGCTTTTTGAAATTCCTCCGCTGGTGATCAAGGGTAAGGTGGTTGAGGCCACCAGTCCTTATCTCACCAGTGATGGCCAGCCGCGAAATAACCTTGTGAAGCAAAATCTGCAGATCCCTGCCGAACAGTGGGGAATGAAGAAGGCTAACTTCACTGAAGCAATGTATCAACTGGGAATGGACTTCTTGGCGAAAGATCCCGAAACGGGCGCTTATAACGTGCCACATGCCGTTCCCGTAGAGCCTATGGTGGTTCAAATGGAGCGTTCTTGGCTCAATGAGTACGCAAAGTCGACCAAATGGTGGCTCAAAACCTGTCGTAAACTGATGCAGGTTGTTTACACACACAAAAATCCCACCCTGGAGCAAACCAAGTCAAAGCTGGGAATTGAAGGCAATAAACATGATGTGTTGATTTCTGAAGTTTTGGAGATCATGAAGAACTCTGACTACCGTTACCCCGCCTTTGTCTCCGAGAGCATGGCTGATTATCCCTTTCTGGCTATCACAGGATGGGATGCCATCATCAGCGATTTTGACAAGGTGGAGGGCATGAACTTTGAAGTGAACGCAGGAACCCCCAGCGGCATTTCAAATCTCACCGCCATTCTTGAACACTTTGAGCGTTGGGATCCAGACCAATACGAGGCGCTCAAAGACTTTATTCACAAAGACGACACCTTCGT
Organism: Silvanigrellales bacterium; assembly: GCA_028285285.1. GTDB lineage: Bacteria > Bdellovibrionota_B > Oligoflexia > Silvanigrellales > Silvanigrellaceae > JANQPW01. The sequence goes on along the minus strand of JANQPW010000528.1, from coordinate 1,467 downwards.
GCAGATGCGCAAAGTCATCGAGTTGTCGGGTGAGGCATGGACGGGTCGGAAGAATGGGATCGGTGTCGTCATTGGCCCTGGGATCTTCAATGGTGCTCATCCAGATGTGGCAACCATTTCTACACTCACGGGAATGCCACTGGTGCACATCAACGACTTGAAGGTGGGTGAAGATGGGTTTTTGTACCTCGAGCGGGGAGCCGGCCAAAGCGATGTGCTTGTGACCTCTGTCTACAGCCGCATGGAGGAATCATATCTGTTCCAAGAGGGATCTGTCCTCTCGGAGTATGCCATTCCCTTGAGCCAGACCTTCATTCGAAATGACAAACTCTCAGAAAAGTTCGGAATCAAACTCAAGAAGGATGTTTGGTACCAATACCTTTATGACGACTCGGGGAAAATCACGGGTGTTAAAACTGATCCTACAACCAAGGAGCCGTTGCTGGAGCTTTCACAGAATCAAATGCTTTCCGCTGAGCGCAGTCGGGGTCAGACAATTCTTTCTCTTGTGAGAGATAAAAAGCTCTTTGTGAACCATATCGGCGGTCGCATGATCGACGACAAACAGCTTTTCAAATCGATCTTCGACATTGCCCAGGTCATCTACCCGAATCGAACGGTGGCCGGGCCTGCTTATACCCTTTCAAAGTCGGAATATGATCAGCTCAAAGAAGAGCCCGAAAACTACGTGATCAAGGAAACGGTTGGCTCGGGTGGTGACAAAGTCTATGTTTTGAGAACCCTCTCTGGCGAAAGGCAGAAAAAGAGAATCCAGGAGTTTTTCAGCTCCGAGGGGCAAGGCTACACAGTGCAGCGGTTCACTCCCTCAATTTCACAACCGACGGTTAAAAAAATGCGTGGTGGGTGGGAATTTAAGCAGCTTTTGGGAGATTTGCGGATCTATGTTAATTTCTTCCCAAACGGAACGGTCTACACGGGAAACAGGGGTTTTCTATACAGAGTTGCTCCTTTTGATACCGACATGCCAAAAGACAAGGCAGGTGTTGAAGCCTGGTCTCTGGGCAAGGCGAACACGTCATTGGGCGGTGGCTATGGCATCATGGTTGTGAAAGACAATAGAAAAGTTCCGCCCCTCAAAGCTGCCGCTCTCATTTCTTCTGTGCAGTCGAAGAAGTTCTTGAACCTCTTTCTTCAAGAGCTTTCCAGTGTGTCGAAAAAGGTTGCTTCAAGCAGTGCCATTTCGAAAGAGGAACTGAAGAGCCTGGCAAATCGACACAAAGAAGTGATGCACCTCCTTGGGTGGAAGAGCTCACGCATCCGTATTTGGGCAGATCAAGTGCGCATAGGCAAACAAAAAGACCAAGTCAATGCGTGGCTGAGGGCTGTGGCCACTTTTGTGAATGCTTTTCCGGAAATCAATGCTCGTTTGACCGACCTGCGGTTGGGGCCAGACGACTGCCGCCAGAAGATTCTGGCACGGGCGCAAGCTTACTCGGTGCATGATCT
>JANQPW010000524.1 GCA_028285285.1 Silvanigrellales bacterium | reverse complement strand
GCCTATGTTCGAGTCAGGACCATTCCAAGCGGAGTTCCTATTCTGATCAACGGCATTGAAAAGCCGAGACGAGGGAGCACGGGTCAACAATCTGTCATTGAGATTCCGCCCGGTCGGTCAACCTTGAGTATCGGGCCCGCCGTAGTGGGCGGAACAAAATATCTTGGTATCAGCAAAGAAATCTTTGTTGAGCGCGGCAAAACCGAGGATTTGGGAGTGCTCCGGCTCACAGCTCTCAGAACACCCAAACACAAGATCAAGGGTGAGGGCGTGATCGCAAAAATTGGAGGTGATCCTTACGCACTCAAAAATGGGGAACTGCAAGTCGAGAGACCGGAAGGCAAGGTAAAACTGGAGATTTCCGCAGCAAATGGCCGCTCCCTTTCCCGCACCGTCAATCTCAAAGGTGACGATTTCACCCTGGAAACGAGCTTAGAATGATAATGGTCAGACGGTTCGCAATTCTCATTCTGATGATGCTCCTCTGCGTGGATTGGCAAACAAGCCGGTTCCCGAACCTCTCTATTGTTGAAACGGCACACGCCAACCGAGGGAGCCGCATTCTCGCTGCAGCTCAGAAAAAATTCGCCCAAGGAGACATCGTCGCCACAAAAAGCCTGCTGTCCAAAAACGTGGGCTCCCTCAAAGGCCGCGATCAAAGTGAAGCCTATAAGCTTCTGGGAGTTTGCAACTACCTCATTGGACAAAAGGGTTCTGCGCGCGACGCGTTTGAGGCAGCACTCCGTTTGAACCCCAGAGCAACACTGCCTCAAAAGTACATTCTTGATCCTGGGATCGCCGGGTTCTTCCAAGGCATCCGGCTGGCAAAATCCCGAAGTGCCTCGCCACCTCCCCAGAGGCGCAGTGCGCGCTCCCGGCGCGCCACACCACCAGCAAAGGCTGCTTCCGCTCCCGTCCGCAAAGGTGCAACGGGAATCTTCGTTCGTTCCAATGCAAAGGGATCCACTGTTTTTGCCAACGGCCTCTTTGTGGGCACGAGCGATCAATTCATCGAACTCAAACCCGGTCGCTACAAATTGGCAATTTCAGCAGCGGGATACAACCCAGCCAGCCAAACCATCTCCATTAGCAAGGGCCAACAGATTCAGGTGAAAGTGCGACTGGAAAGCCCAGAAGAGATTCGCAAACGCAAACTGGCTGCGGCAAAAGCTGCAAGAAGAAAAGCACTCGCCGCCAAGGCCCTGAGCGAAAAACGGGCCCGACAAGCGGAGGAACAGAAGCGCAAAAGAGCGGCAAGCGCCCAGGCTCGTGAGCTGGCGAGACTCGAAGCGGCAGAGAGAAGCAGAGCCGCAAAAAAGGGAAGCACCTCCAAGCTCTATGGAGACAGCCTCCCTAAGGGGAAACACTCACTCGCGGATGAGTTTCGAGCAGACCAACGCAAGGCCGCGCCCAACCCGCAGCCACAGCCAAAGCCCGCTCCTCCGCAGCAGCGAACTGTCCAGCCGGGAGCAAATCCTTATGCCGGAGCACCGCCTCCGCCGTACCCTCCAAATACGGCACAAGCAAACCCCTATCGCGGCTCTTCGGCCTATCCTCCTCCCTACCCTGGAACTGGCCCTGGAGCGCCTGCCGCGCGCCAAGCTCGCAGCAAAAGCACCTTTCTTGCTGTGTTGCCCTTTGGCTCTGGACAGTTTCAGAATGGAGATCATGTTCTGGGCGCTGTTTTAGCAGCTGCTCAGGTGGGAGCCATTGGCTACGGAACCTACCTGCTCTTGGAGGCCACCAATCATGAAGCCGCGTACAAGGCTGATCTCGCTGCAAATCCCGAAAGATACACGGAAATAGATATCGCCGAAAACGATGAGTACGTGCAAACCACAAAGACCAATTCGCAGATTGCCTTCCTGGTGTTTGGGGGTATCTGGGCCATTGGAGCTGTGGAAGCTCTTGTTTCAATCAATTCGCACGCCGGCGTGGCACACAACAAACTCACCCAACCAAGCTCATCTCAGCAAGATACTCAGAAAAAAAACCCTTCTGCATTTCGCTGGTCGCCAACCGCAAATCTTGAATCAAAAAGCCTTGGACTCGCACTCGAATACCGCTTCTAGTCTCAGAAACTCGAAAGAGATCCCTAGCTCACCGATGGTGTCGCATTTGCCGCTGCAGGTTTCGCTTGTTGCGGATGCTTCTCAACTCGGGCGTGCAAAATTTCGTTGAGAAGAGGTGCTAGCGAGGTGTGCCGCAAAGAAGCATCATCATTTCCAATGGCTCGCTTCAGTGCCCAGTCTTCCCCCATGATAACAACAGAACGGCTCGCTCTCGTTACGGCTGTGTAGAGCAAGTTGCGGTAAAGCATATTGTAGTACGCTGAAAACATTGGAATCACACAAAGAGGAAACTCGCTTCCCTGACTCTTGTGAATGGTCATGGCATAACTCAGCTGCAGATCTTCCAACTCTTCATCGGCAAGACGCACTTGTTTTTCTTGGAACTGCACATCGACCTCTGTCTTCTTTCCCGTCACACGAACAACCAAAACGGTTCCCAAGTCACCATTGAAAACCTCTTTGTCATAGTTGTTCCTTGTTTGAATGACTTTGTCACCTTCTCTCAGTCGGTAAAGGCCGTTTCGCACAACCACCTCATTCTTCGACTCCGCCGGAGGGTTGAGCTCTTCCTGCAACCTTCTGTTGATCTCCTCCTGACCCACACCACTCTTGCGCATGGGTACCAAGATTTGGGCGTCCTTGATGGGATCAAGACCATACAGCGAAGGCACTGTTTCTTTGAGGAAGGGAATGAGCTTGGTGAAAAAATCTGGAGCCTTGGAGGGAACCATCACAAAGTCAGATTTTTCTGACCACTCGTTTCGAGAAATGACAGAGTCGAATTCGGGCACACTCCCAGAAATGATGTCTTGTGCGGCGACAGGAATGGGGCTCGAGCCCTTTTGCCTGAAGATCTTTGTGAGCCTGCACACAGGCACACAACCCGAGGCAATCAAATCTCTCAGGCATTGCCCGGCCCCCACACTGGGGAGCTGATCCACATCGCCAACCAGAATCAGGCGTTGGTGCGGCGCCATAGCCTCCAGTAAGCTCAAGAAGAGATCAAGTGAGAGCATCGAAGACTCATCGCAGATCACCGTGTCTGCCAAATCGAGCCTTTCTTCCGTGCCTCGTGGCGCGGGCTCACCCCCTTCTTCGGTGGGCCTCACACCTAAACCCAACAGCTTGTGCAAGGTAAAGGCCTGAGACCCAATAGACTGGGTCATACGCTTTGCAGCCAAACCAGTAGGAGCACAAAGGGCAACGTTTCGCCGGAGTGTCTTTTGCAGTTGATGAATCGCCCGCAAAACAAATGTTTTGCCACAACCGGGTCCACCCGTGAGAACCATAAAACGCTCCGACGCGCTCTTCAGCACGGCATCGTGTTGTTCGTCGCTCAGAGTGTCCCAAGGAATCTGAGGAGTTTCAGCTCTCAAGCCCTGCAGATCACCAAGCAACTGAGCTTCGGCGTGCTCCTCTCCCACCTGAGACAAATCGAGGCGCTCAGCGCAGTAGTGGGCCACCCGTCGCTCCATCTCCAAGACTTCTGGGAGATAAAACAAGATCTGCGCCCGCTGCTGCAGGGAAGAGGCGGAGTCTGGCTCCCTCAAAACGAAGGAGTGCTCTCCTTCTTCGCGTTGCTGGCGATAAATCTCTCGCAACTGAGACAGGACCCACTCGAAGGAATAACTGCCATCTGCTGAAAGAGACTCAACGGTTCGGTTCACAAGGCGATCGCGTGGCAAACAGCAATGGCCCTCGTCGAGAGCACGCTCTAAAACATAGAGAAAGCAAGCCTCCACACGAAACCGAGAATTGCCCGCAACCCCCAACTTTTGCGCAATGGCATCGGCACGTTTGAAACCCACATTGCGAAAGTCTTTGATGAGCCGATAGGGGTTCTCTTCCAGCAGACGATGGGCATCGCCGCCATATTTCTCATAGATTTTCCGCGCAAAATGTGGAGGAATGTTGTTCTCATGCAAAAACAGCATCACAGTGCGGTAGACTTCGTCTCCCGTGAGCGAAGAGATGACCGCTTCAGCCAAAGCCCTTCGTTTTCCAAAATAGCCAAAGATAGAGGCGGGGGTTTCTTTACAGATCCTCAACAGCTCTTCCATAGAGGAGACCTGAAGATGCTGGACAAATTTTTTAGCCGTTTTCTCCCCGACACCCTTCACATTGTTAGCTAGAAAGGTAGCCAAACCTGCCAAGCTCTGCGGCTTCAATGGCTCACAGTACGAAATGGCAAAGGTGTCTCCGTATTTCGGACTCTTTTTCCACTCTCCAAACAAACGGTATTTCTGCTGACCCTGATTCTTGCCAGTTGTGAGAGAGTCTCCAGAAGCACGAAATCGTTTTGCGCTGCGACAATCAACGAACTCGGCGACGAAAAAGTCACCCCGCTCGGACTCAAAGATGACTTTCGTGAGCATGGCGGTTATTTCAAGTGACATAAACCCTCTCCTCAAGGCTTTCCTAACAAACCCCATAAAAAAGCAAAAATCAAATTTATTTCAATGGGTTGTTCATCTTCTGAACGTGAGAGCTGCACTCGCTTGAATTCTTGGCAGAATTGTGTCAGATTCCGCACCGAGTCGGGGGTTAGCGCAGTTGGTAGCGCACCTGTTTTGGGAGCAGGGGGTCGCGAGTTCGAGTCCCGCACCCCCGACCATTCTTTTTTTGTTTCAGTGGGTTAGGTCTAACCCAAATCCCAAGCTAAGGGTTTTGCACCCCAGTCCTGCCGCATAAGGGGCAATTTTTTGCTCAACTATGCGGCTTTTTTGTGCCTAGTGTCGTGACCAACTAAACATTTCACCTTTCATACTGTAGAATTCTTTATTTTGGAATCACAGTATTTTCGAGCTTAAAAAGAGCGACCTTGTCTTGGTCAAGAAAGTCATGAAAAGGCCTAAGTCTCCCGCCCATTATCGAAGGGCTGTCATTTTGAAAATGAAGCATGAAGGCGCGATAAACGCTGAAGTTGCTAATTTTTTAGAGGTCACAACGAGAACTGTGTCCAACATCTTGGAACGGTATCGAGAAAGTGGCCTTGACACGGCATTGAACGATGAGCCCAGGGTTGGTCGTCCGATTATTGTCGATGGGAACACAAGGGCAGTGATTGTGGCGATTGTTTGTTCTGAGCCTCCTGATGGTTTTGACAGGTGGTCGCTCGAATTGCTCAAGGAACAGGTAAACGATTGTTTGGAAAAAGCCATATCAAAAGAGTCAATCCGAGTCGTTCTGAAAGAACATGACTTGAAGCCTTGGAAGCAGAAAATGTGGTGTATTCCAGAGTTGAACGCGGAGTATATTGAGAGAATGGAATCCATTTTGAATCTATACTCCACTCCACATGGTGAGCGTTCTCCACTTGTTTGCATAGACGAAAAGCCAATTTTGCTCCACGCAGACAAAAGATCACCGATTCTGATGGAAGAGGGAAAGTGTAAAAAGGTTGACTATGAATACAAACGAAATGGCACAGCAAACGCCTTCGTGAGTGTTGAGCCTCAAACCGGAAAATATGGGATTCGGATCACCGAAAATCGCTCAGGCAGAGAGTTCGCCAAGTTTCTTGCTTCGGTGGAACGGAAGTACAAGGATCATCGGAAAATTTCTCTCGTGATGGACAATCTCAATACTCACAAAGAAAAATCGCTGACTGATATGTATGGAGAAAAAGAGGGAAAGAGAATTTGGAATCGGTTTAAAATCTATTTTACTCCAAAGCATGGCAGCTGGCTGAATCAAGCAGAAATAGCAATCGGACTCTATGCCAGGCAGTGCCTGGGTGAGTCGAGAATTCAGGAAATTGAGACACTTCGCAAAAAGTCAGCTGCCTGGGTTCGCTATATAAATGGGAGAGAATTGAAAATAGACTGGACGTTTACAAGCGAAAAAGCGCAGATCAAATTTGGGTACTCGACATGAAATGTTTATTTGGTTGGAGCACTAGTCTGCGAATCTCCACTTTCTATCCCCCTGATTGCTTCATTTTTGTTCGCGTATCAAGCACCGTCTCTCTACAGGCGAGACCACGGCGGTGCCTGAACCGCCGTTTTATAATGCGGGTATGTAGTGCAATTGGTTCTTATTCACTTTTCAAAAAGCTTAAGAACCGTTGAACACAGTATGTAGTCGATTGATCCAGACGCGTACCTCCTCAAGGTGATGTTCCATGAAGCGAAACATGACCTGTCTGGCATGCCTCACGACTTGAACCGGTTTAAAAAGAACAAGATGTCTGACTCGTTTTGCAAAGTGCTTTTTGCGGGGACTGGCGATATAGCTCAACAATCTGGTGTGTGCGTGCGCGAACATGACGATGAGGCCATAGGCCTTGTTGGCACTGAGCTTCTGACATGGGAAGTGATGAAGATCGAAGTTGTTCTTGGTTTCACGGATGAAGTTTTCGACGTTCGCTCGCTTTCGGTACTTTAGTATGACTCTTTCCTCCGTGAGCTCATGGCGCCCGGTATTTGTCACCCAACCATAAAAGTCATAGTCGTCATAAAGTCCAAAAAATCTTTCTGTTTCTTTTCTTCGTGCTCGCATAAAAACCAGTCGCATTGTTTCTTTGTGGTCTTTCATGCGATATACAATGCTTCCAACCTCGACTTCTCGTCCATCGTGTGTGGTCAGCTTTTTTGCTTTCTTCCAGTTTGTCACGCGGTGAGCATTTGCCTGCTGTGCTTGTTTGTTGGCCGTGATAATGAATTTCACTCCCGCTGCATGGCAGGCATTGTAGACGAGCTGGTTTGAGTATCCTGAGTCTGCAAGTAAGGTCTTTTTCTGTTTCCTTGGTAATCCATGAAAGCAGTGATGGATGGCAAGCGCAGCGTTCTCTGCAGTATGTGTGGCACCGGGTCTCAGGTCGAAGTAGCAGGGCAGCCCCAGCTGGTCATAGGCCTGGAGAGAGTCGAGAGCAAGCTCATGTTTATAGTTGTACTCAACTCCCTCCATCTTCACCCCGTGCTGAACATGAGAAGTGCTGTCTAAGCTGATAACCGCTTCTTTTCGATTTGGATCGATTGCGTTTGCAAGTTTTCTTGAATGATCACGCAACGCCAAATTCAGTCTCCTCAGGCTTTCGCTGTCAAACGATCTCAGGTACTCACCATAGGACTGTGCGCTCAAAACTCTGTCGTTCAGGAAGCCCTTCAGGCCAGGGTCATTCTGCAGAATTTCCACATCGTCGATGCAGCTCGCGCCGCAGAAGTGGGTGGCAAAGAGAGCCATGAATTTGTCCACCGAGGAGACGGCAGTTTTTCTTTTGCCTTGAGGCAGAGCCTCTTCAACGTCTTTGGCTAGCCCTGACAGAGCAACCGATTTTTGGAGAGCCAAAAGGCCTCCGAAGGAAGAAAGAGTTTGGCTTGTGCGTTCACTTTTGATAATTGACATTCTCGGTCCCGAAGCTTGGTCTTTTTGCGATTTCCATGCTTAGGGACTTTTTTATGCCAATCAATGAGTTGCTGGCTTCGAATTGATGCAGGGGGATAGAGCAAATTTGAAAAAGCACCGATCAAATCGATCAGTTACAGCTCATCTCTGAAGCTTAGCTTGGGATTTACTTGTCATTCAGCACAATTGACTTGAATCTGCCCGAATTCATGTGCTCAGTCAGTTCGTAACCGTAATCTTCGAAGTTGCCCAAAAGAAACATCGAGGACTGGTAGCGTTTCTTCAAGAAATCGAGAGAACGATAAATGGTCTCTTCAATCCAAGGAACAACGATCGGTGAGTCACCCTCTTTCACGGTGGCCCCTCTCGTCTGTTGTCCTCTTCTTAGTCGATTTGTTCACATCCACCTCAAAGTTCAATCCGTCTCTCCGCAGGAGATCCTGCAGAACAAGTTGAACAAAGGTGGTCGCCCCAAATCCGAGAGTATCTGCCATTTCAGCAGCCTTTTTTGGAGAAGGAATCTTTCGACCCTTTTCGTAGTCACAAAGATTCTGTCTCGAGATTCCCAAAATCTTGGCCAGTTCGACCTGAGAAAGCTCCTCGCCTTGCCTATGAGAAGTGAGTAACTCAGCAAAGGTCAAAGGGCCAAAGTCTCGCTCAAGCTGTTTCAGACCGTATGGAATTCTCTTGCGGGTCATGCTCGCTTTCGCTTCTTCGCTCTGGGTTCCACAGTCACTTTCAGATCCAGTCCGCTTTCTCTGAGCTGGTCTTGTAATGCCAGACGGACAAAATAGGCTCCACCGTAGCCAAGTGCTTCACCGATGTTGAACGCTCTTTCTGGTGAGGGGATTTTTCTACCCTTCTCAAGGTCACAAAGGTTCTGTCTCGAAATTCCGAGCTCCCTTGCCAAATCAACTTGCGAAACTTCATCGCTCTTGCGAAGCGCCCAAAGTGCCTTGCCAAAGGTCATCGGTCCGAAGTCTTTCTCCATATCTTCAAGTCCATAAAAGCCTTCTGAGGAGGTCTTTTTGCTCACTTTTGATGAAGCCTTTGGTTTACCAACAACGTTGCCGGTTCTTCTAGTACTCATGTTTATTGACCTCCAAGACTTCGATCAAAGTCACTCTACCTTCTTTGTCTATTCGATAGATGGCTCTATAGGCCTTTGAAAGCCTGATTGAGCGCTGACCAAAACGCTTTCCCTTGAGCGGCTCATCGTGCCACCCAGGAGTCTTTCGTACGTGTGGCAAGCCCATATCCTCAACAAGTGATGCCCAGAACTCCAATTTAGCCTGAATCTGAGCCGGGATCCTCTTCAATTGCTTTCTTACTGCGTATAGATTCACTCGGTATTCAGTTGCCATAGGGTCAGTTTCACTCATGTGAAAGTACATCTGATAGAAGTACATAGTAGGCAACAGTAAGTATTATGTCAAGTGTGAACGAGGCCTCGAAACTTCAATTGAGTTGAGCGAAAATGATCCCAATTCGACCGAAATGATCCCAGACTCTTGCCCAACGGTTCCAATGACTTGCTACTGATTTCTGTGTAAGTGTCTAAAAGTACATAATTTACCATGCGAGATATCAGTTACTTGGAAGCAGGTTCAGCTCCCGCACCCCCGACCATTTCTTTCTTAACCCAAATCCCAAGCTAAGGGTTTTGCACCGTCACTTCTTGAAACAGGCCCTGTTCACTAAGGTCTTCTTGAGCCAGGTTTTTATGCTTTTGGTGTAGTCGCGAGAGAGCAGCCTACCTTCCTTCGGGGCCCAGCCAGGCCCAGTTTCTTTGCGGTAGTAGAGCCCATGATCAGCGTTTTGAATCAAGACTCCTTGCGAACACGAGTTTTTGACTTTTTTGTTGAAAGTCTTCAAGGCCTGTCTCGGTGGAACGCCATCGTCTTTGCTTCCCCAAACTCCCAAGATGGGAGCTTCAATTTTCGGCAGGATCTCTCTCAGATCGAAGTCAATATTGAGTTTCCAAAACTGAAGCAAAGGGTGCTCCTCTGGTGGCAGTTTTCCACCTTTCACCAAAAAACGACGCACTTTTCCCAGAGCTGGACTCATGATCACCGCCTTCAGTTCTGCAAAACCTTTTCCTGACCTTAGATAAGCCTCCATGAGTCTTCGACCGTTGCGATAGTTCTGAACCTCAGACTTTTCAAACCCCTCTCGTTTCATCGTTGAAACAAATCGGTACTCGTCTTGCTTCCAAAGCTTCCCAATATAACCTGATGCAAGAACTCCAAAAGAAAGGTATTGCTTGCCTTCGCCTGATGCGAGGGCCAAACTCCCAACGGCAAATCCTTGGCTGCCACCCCATACCCCTATTCTCGAGGAATCGATCTGCTTCTGTTCTTTATGTGTTTCGCTACTGAAACAACATCACGAGCGACTTGTTCGAGCTTGACAGTTCTCCAATCTCCCGCCGATTTCCCACATCCTCGCTTATCGTATCTCGCAATGGCGTAACCCTGATGAAGAAGAGGCTCGGTTTGATCCTCCCAATTTGTTCGCGTGTTACATCCTGACCCATGAACAACAATGACCACAGGGAAAAGACCTTCGCTATTCAGTGGCCTTGGATAAACAATGTCTCCTGAAAGGGTGACGCCATCACTTGCGATCACGGAAAACTCTTCGGTTGAATATGCATACTCCGCACCGAGAAAGCTTCCCATCAGGACGATGCCTGCTACTCGTCGAGGGTGTGTCATGGCAAGCGAGGAAAACAAACGAAGCGTCATAGTATATCCAATTCTGCAAAAAGGTCGTCGACTCGCATTTTAGTTAATTTGATGACATCGTGTAAGCTTAAAAAAATGTCAACTCTCCATTCTATTCCTCAAACCCCCACAGGAGGACCCATCTTGCGCACTTTTCAACACGTTCACCTGACGAGCTATCAGGCCCTGACCCTTGTGGTTAGCGCTCTGATTTTTTTTGCAACAGTTCTTATGTCTTGTCGGAGCCGGTTCGGTGACGAGACAACACTCTCAAAGGCCGAGAAAGAGCTGGAAAAGCCAGATCCCTTCAATATTCTTGCGCGGAAGACGGTCCAAATCGATGGGCGTTCTGCTCAGATCTATTGGAACCAGCACACCCAAAAAAAGCGGAAGCCACTTGTGCTTTTTTTGCATGGATTCGGGAACGAACCTCAAAGCTTAGCGATGCACTTCGGATTGCCCTACGAGGTCGTTGAAAACAACTTTGTTTTGCTGATTCCAAAAGCTGAAGAAGGTTTTGACCTCAATGATGGACGTAAGATTGGCTGGAACGCCACAGAGTCCTGCTGTGGCTGGGGCACACGAGATCTACACACAAAAGAGGGCGGCCCTCAGAAAAGAACTTTCAGAGGTCAAGTTGTGCCCAATGATCTCGACTACCTCAAACGACTGGTGACCGCTGTGATCACTGAACCCGATCTCAACATAGACACAAAGAGGGTCTATGCCTTTGGCTACTCAAACGGGGGGTTCATGGCGCACACGCTTGCATGCCACGCAACGGATCTGTTTCGCGGAATTGCAAGCTATGCAGGAAGCTCTTTTAAAGATGCGAATGAGTGCAAACCGACTAGCCCCATCAAAGTCTTGCAAATTCACGGAAATCTCGACCAGATCATTTTCTACAACGAAGCCGAGAGAAGCAAGGTTCCAGGGGTACCAGAATTTCCCTTCCCAGAAGAAGTTGTTGGTAGATGGTTGAAACACAACGAGTGTTCAGACGAATATGTGGTCAAACGGGACAGCTTGCTCAAAGCAGGCTTTCACCAAAACCCAAATTTTGTTGGCGGGCCCAATGTCGTCAGTATTTCCACAGACCAAGCCAAAGCAGAGCAAACCGAACAGAGGCTCTACAAAGGGTGTCGCCCCGGCGGAGAGGTTGAATTTTGGACCATAGACAATGGAACTCATCTCTCGGAATTCAAGGTGAGACCCTTCGACAAGATATGGAAGTTTCTAAATCGCTGAGTCTAACACCCTCTGGCCACCTTCCCCGCCATCTCCTTGATCATGTTTCAGCACCAAGAAAAACAGGGCGCCTGGCAACAACCCAGCCGCAAATGGAGGCTGCGACAAACACCTCAAACCAAGCAAGAGGGAGCACAACTGGTAAAAAACTCCAGCGTGCTAACCCCATGTTTGCACAGGCAACCCAAAACAAAACAAATAAGAACGCCCAACACAGGTTCGCAATTGTCAACACCGAGCGGAACGACACCCCATACACTCTGAAGTGAAGCAAAAAGAAATACACCTGCACAAGCACGAGAACTGTGACCCAAGCGCCCCAGATGGCAAAGATTGGCAGATTCATAGTGGCCACTTCTCTTGAGTAAAAGAAACTCCTCGTCTCTCCCATGACCAAGAGAAAATACCTCGCCACTTCCGAAGCGTGCACCCAAAGACCCACAACGAGGAGGACCAAAGCCAGGTTTCGGAAATTCATAGCTTGTTTTTTCATTGAGCATTCCCTTCGACTTCTGAGATGGTTTCTTCAACAAGCTGCGCCGCAAGCTCCACATCGTTGCATGCCGGAAGAAGCGTCATGAGCCCATAGAAGCTCTGGGTTAATCTCCAGGCCAGTAGCTGAGTTGGTCGGGGGTTCTTCACCTCACCATTCTTTTTCGCCACCTCAATGGCATGACAAAATCCATTCGTGATTGCCTGAAAGCCAGTTCGGACCTGCTCCAACGAGCGTCGTTCTTGCCGTGAAAGCTCCGTGGACAACTTCGCTAAGAAACACGTTGAAGGTTGAGATTGCTCTTGGGAAAGTAAAATCTCTTCCACCGCGCTCATAAAAAAGCTCCTGACCCCGCCCCAGTCTCCAGAAAAGAGATGACTGCGAATTCTCCGGGCAACGACTTCTTCCAAATACGTCGCTATCGATTGTTCAAGCATTGATTCCTGGTTCGAGAAAACATGGTAGAGGCTGCCAGCATTGAGACCCGTTGCAGCCTGAAGGGAACGGACCGACGTTCCCGAAGCACCCCGCTGCCAAAACTCGGCCATCAATCTCAATCGCAAATCTTCAATATTGTAGTTTTTTTTCCGTCCCATGCTCTCAAGTTAGCACTAGTTGAACGATCGTTCAATTATTTTTTCCAAACAGACCCACAATTGGTTTTCGAGGCCTTCAATCAACTCCCCAACGCCAGGACTCATGTGTTGTGGAGTGCTTCCAATTGAAGCGCTCCTGTTTTTCACCTAAACTGTTGAGAAAAGAGACTGAAGACAATGAAAAATAGTCGCAGTGGAAAGCGAAACACCCCAATGATCAAACTTGTCGCACTTGTTTGCACCGCAACGGCTTGTGTGCCGCACCACAAGAACGCATCGGTTGCAAGCCACGAAAAACCAACATTAGGCCTCCGGTGGTTTTCACAGCCAGAGGAGCTCAAAAAGCGTGCCGCCGCACTTCCCGTGACTCTCTGCATCCGTAGCGCAGACGAAAAAAACGAAAACTACGAAGTAGAGAATGCCTGCGCAGCTGCGGAAATCTTCGACTATGACTTTGAGAAAAGGGCCTACCTTTTTCAGTGGGTCCCAGAGGAAAGCCCCCTCGAAAACCCAGGTTTCTTCCTGATCGATCTGAATTCCACCACAGGGCAACAGCCTCAGGGTCTCGAGTGGAAACCACGGGACACCACGCATGTCACCCAGGGCTTTGATTCCTGCGTTAAGCTCAACAACAACTTTCAAGAGTGCGCGGCGCTGTTTCTCAAGAAACTGAAAGACTCCACAAGAGATAGACCTCCCTGCGCATCAGAAAACTCCGAAAGTTGCCGCAGCTTTCGCGAATGGGTGATCGACAACGGCATGCTTGCAAAGCTCGGAACAGCGGTAGCAACCACAACGACTTTTTTTTCAACGGCGAGATTCAAAGGAAATGCAGAGGAGTGCGGATCAATAAGCCAATGGATGCGAGTGCAGGAGTGCCATTTTGCGCGCGACAAGTGGTACAATCGCATAAGAGGTGTTTCAGAGCCTGAAGTGCTCCACTTTGATTTTCAGATCTTCGAAACCATTTCTCAGTGTGGTCGTGACGTGAGAGACTTTCAGCACAGTTGCTTTCGCGATCCTGGATCCTACCAAGCCTATGAACAGTTCGGCAGGCTCTACAGCCAGTTGGAGGATCTTGTGCAAAACACGGTTGCCATCCGCGACGATATTGAGATGTTTGAATTTCAAAACTGATCTGAAAACGGGAAAGCTCAATGAAAGTCCTTTCTGCAGCACTTGCGGTGTTCTTTGTAGTGACAGCTTGCCAGTCCCGCAGCGGCAATGACAAGCTGAATTCGCGTGCACCCGCACATCTCAATCAGAGGTCAGAAGAATCAGTTCACTGCTCTACTGATATTCCATTCGTGCACACCTTTGTGCTTAAAGATGGAAATTGTGTGAGCACACACGTTTTCCGAGCCGCATACATACTCTCGGAGTCAGAAAGCAAGTCGGTTGCGCTCACTCCAAGGGTACCTGAAAAACGCTCAAGATCTGAACTTGTGGTGGCCAACGTCAAAGACATTTCCTTTGGAGAAGAAAACCACTCCTTTCGCATTGCTCAAATTCCTCTGCACTCTGCATCAGAGATCTATCTCCAGCACCGTCCATTTCTCGACAAAAGGCTTTCAAAAACTCTGCGTGTGCTTGCCCACACGCAGGCCAAGGTCGTCTTCACAGAAGACATTATTCTCAACAAACAAGAACCTCACAATGACCAGCCCATGGATTGGCCAAACACAACCAGAGAGCTCGTGTTTTCATTTCAAGGAGTCACGGCAAAGGGGAACGCCGTTGGGCTCGACATGATCAAACCAAACACTGTGAATATCGCCGGAGTTTTCACAGCACGTCAGAAGCAGGCTGAGCAACTCCTCGAGCTGGGTTCACGGGTGATCGAATACCCCCTCAATTTCACAAAAGAAGAGATTGTCGACTTTGTTGGCAACTACATCAAAAAGAGCCACAATGAAAAGGCGAGCCGCGCTTACTCTGCCCGAGGTTACAACTGCAATGTTGCACTGATGGAAGTCTTTCAACAAATACGCAAACTTGAGAACACACCGTTTCTACTTGGGATGGTTCCAGCAGCATCCATAGAGAAGACCTACCGCAAAAAAGACCTCTTGATGCGAACCGCGACTGGCTCGGTGATCAAGAAAGACTGGTGCATAGAGCGTGAATATCTGCAGCACTTCGATCCTGAGCTTTTGAGCACCAGGAACAGGAAAGTCGCTCTTTGCCCTTAGAATGAAAGCAAGGTAACTCTTCTTTTCAAATTCCAGCAAAAAGTAGCCCAACCGCAGCATTTGATGCGAAGGGAGCCATTTGTGTCTGGTTTGTGAAACCTAAAAAAATTTCGGTTTGATTGCGGACATATAAAGGGAGTATTTTTTTTAGCATTAAGCCCTCTGGTCTGGCACCCGACCTCCTCCAACAATCGAGTTTTCCAATCTTGGGGGAATGGTGGACGAGCAAGTGATCAAAACAACCTTCGTGGAAGAAAGCCGAGACAATCTCCGCAGGTGGGAAGAAATTGCACTTCTGCTAGAGGAAGGCGATACAGAGGTTCTCTTGGGAGAACTCTTCCGAATTGCCCACAATATGAAGGGCTCTTCACGAATGATTGGCGAAGACGACTTCGCGGATCAAGTTCACCGGGTTGAGTCGCTCATTGAAAGCGCCCAGCGCAACGGAACACCTGTCAGCTCAACATTCTCCAACACTCTGCTTGAGTGCCACACGGTTTTAGAAAGCCGACTGAACACCATTCTGAGCCCCGGCACTCCCGTTGTGTCTTCAAAGAAGCTCGAGTCGCTCATAAAAAAAGTCAGAGATGAATTGGGTCTACCTGAAGCGGCTGGCTCAAAAGGGGAAAACTCTCAAACAGCAATATCCAGCGAAGCTTCTCAAGACATCGTCTTTCTCAACTCCCCAAACGAAGCAGCGGGTTATCCATCGAAGAAAAGAAACCAAAGTGCAGAGAGAGGGTCGCCGAAAACGGGCCAGCAGAGGTCGGACGCAAGCACAACACACACGGAGTTTGTCCGAGTAAAGCTTGACCACCTCAACCAGCTGATCAATCTGGTTGGGGAACTGATGGTCAATCAAAGTTTCGTTCACGAACGTCGAACGGAGGCTTTCGACAACCCTGAGATCATTCGTTCGATCTCAAAGCTCACCAAAGACATCTCAGAGGTGAGAAACCTCCTCATGACCATGCGAATGAAACCTTTAAAGGAGGTTTTTCAAAGACAGAAGCGCACGGTGAGAGACACTCGTGAAGAGCTCAATAAAGATGTTGAGTTCGTGACTTCAGGAGACTGGGTCGAGCTCGACAAAGCTATCATTGACGCACTTGGAGAGCCCCTGACTCACTTGTTGAGAAACGCTGTCGACCACGGGATCGAAGACGAAGAAACAAGAAAAAAATTGGGGAAAAGTTCTAAAGGGAACATCAGCTGCGAAGCGAACTATAAAGACGATGTCGTTGAGATCGTCATATCCGATGACGGATCTGGTATTGACACTGAGCGTGTGTGGCAAAAGGCAGTTGGCATGGGTCTTGTGGATCCAGACGAGCCAAGGTGGCCTGACGAGCGAGTCCACAGCCTCATTTTTGCCCCCAATTTTTCCACAAAAGAGGAGGTCAATCTTGTCTCTGGACGAGGAGTTGGCATGGATGTGGTGAGAGAAAAAATTGAGTCACTGAAAGGCTCCATCACGGTGCGCTCAAAGCAGGGTGCAGGCAGTCAGTTCATCATCACTTTACCCCTCTCTCTCTCCATTATAACCGGCCTTGTTGTTCGAGTGAGCGACGAACGCTACGTTGTTCCCATATCTCAGATGGTCAAGACGATTCACTTCCACACAACAAAAGTGGAAACATGTGCACAAAAAGGTCGAATGCTCATGCTCGAGGACGGTATCATCCCCCTCCTTTCACTCAGTGAAAACTTTGGAAGTTCGAACTCAACCGGGGAAGAGCGTTCCCAACCAAAGAGTGCTGTGGTCACCCAGGATGGCCCTGTCAAGGTTGCGTGGGAAGTTGATGAAATTGAAGGCCAACAGTCGGTTGTCCTCAAACCACTCAGCGAGAAGCTAGAGGGAATACCAGGACTTATGGCGGGAACGATTCTCAACGATGGAGAGCCATCATTGGTCTTACATCTGCCCGGTCTCAGCAACTCATGGAGGTCAAACTATGTCGCGTAAATCTGCGGAGAGGAACAATCTGCGAGAAGAAGCTGTGAAGCCTGAATTTGAGAAACTCTCAAGTTTAGTCGACGAGGAAGAAGATGGCGATGAAGTGTCTGACCGCTACCTTGTGTTCTATCTCGGTCAGGAGCTTTATGCAGCGAGTCTCCTCAGCATTATGGAAGTCATCAAGCTAGGGCAAGTCAAGAGTGTTCCTTACACCTCGAGTCATTTCACAGGAGTTCTCAACCTTCGCGGTCAGATCGTGAGCGTGATTGATCTCAGGAAGCGATTCGGTATCACGCCTCAAGGCGAATCATCACCACTGGTGCTGGTCGTTCCCGATGGAGATATGGTTTTGGGAATGGTCGTCGATGATGTTTACGCAGTGGAACGTATCTCCGACGACCAAATGAAAAGTGAATTTGCCGTTGAGTCGGATGTACCTATTGAGTTCCTCAAAAGTGTTTCAAACTTGAGGGAAAACCTTGTTTCGATCATCGATCTCAACAGAGTCGTTTCAAAAACTGAGCTTCAAAACATAAAAAGAATTGCATCTTAAAACATTCGAGGAGGAGCAGGAAATGGGCAATCAGAAGACGTGGTCACTAAAAGCAAAGTTGACCCTTATGGGATTCGTGATTGGAGCTCTCGCACCAATCCTCGGAATGTACATGAACTACAAGATCAACGCAGTTTCTGAGAACTATAGTGTTGTTGCCGACGTCAAGCTCGACAAGACACGCATTCTTGGAGACCTCCAGTTCAAGTTTCGACAAATACGAATACCGCTCCGATCGGTCCCTATTTTGGGTTCATCTGAAGATGAAATAGCCACTCACATCACTGATGTGGAGGCTGCCATTGCCGACTTTACCCAGTCTTTGGAAGCCTACGAAGAGACCATTGAACATACCGAAGAAAAGTCAATGTTGTATGAATTGAAGGCGGGGTGGGGCCCTTTTTTGAAGTTTGGAGGTGACGTCCTGGGGCTCATTTACAAACTGAACGAAGACCCCTCTCTCATGCCAAAAATAGCAGAGATGATCCGAACAACATGCCACAAGAAAGCTGAGCCGGTAGAAACCGCTCTGAAGAGACTCGTCGACTTTCAAACAAGCGAAGCAAACAACTATGTTAGGCTCGCCCACGAACGAGAAAGCGCTGCCCTTTTCGCAGCATGGGCCGGATCTGCGCTGAGCATTGTCATTGCACTTCTCCTTTCATGGGCCTTCAGCACCTCCCTCAACAGACAGCTCCGTGCACTCTCTGGCCGACTTCTCCAAATGTCGCGCTCCGTCCGCAACTCCTCGAAGCAACTTGAAAACTCAGCAGTAACCCTCACGGACTCCACTAGCCAAGAGTCTGCAGCTTTGACGGAAACAGCAGCGAGTATGGAACAGGTTTCGGCCATGATTGAACAAACATCACGACATGTAGAATCAACCCTCGAGGTCGCCGACGAAGGAAAAACAGAGGCCAGTAACGGAAGACGAGAGCTTGAACGAATGATTCATTCAATGAATGACATTCAAGACTCCAACGACAAGCTTGAAAAAATGGTGAAGCTCATTATGGAGATCCGAGAGAAAACCCAAGTCATCAATGACATTGTTTTCGAAACCAGACTCCTTTCTTTCAATGCCTCAATTGAGGCTGCTCGCGCAGGCGCAAAAGGAAAAGGCTTCGCAGTTGTTGCTGAAGAAGTGGGGAACCTTGCAAATGTCAGTGGAAAAGCGGCGGATGAGATCCGCTCGCTTCTGGAGTCGAGCACCGTTGAAGTGAACGAAATTGTCCGAAGCACAAAAGAGCGCATCAACAAAGGTCGTTCGAACGCAGAAGACTGCGAAAGAGCGTTCGACAAAATGGGGACATACCTAGAGAAAATTGCAGAGTCTGTTGGTGCCATCGAGCAAGCTTCACGCGAACAGGAAAGAGGTGTTCGCGAATGTAACACAGCAATCTCACAGATGGACTCCCTGTCGCAGAGCATTTCTCTGGAGGCCAGCCAATTGACCCGCGAAGCAGGACATCTCGCAAGTCAGTCAACCGATCAAACAAGCGTTGTGAATGAGCTGGACTCTCTCATTGAGGGCGGTGAGCACACCTCAGAGCTCTCCTCTTCTGGCGCTCACTCTCGAAATGATCATCAAGCTATACCATTTGCAAAAAAGCTCACGCATTCACGCAACAAAATTCGGAATGCTACAGACAAGATGTCTGCCGAATTTCAAGAGAACGGAGAATCTGCTGATCTCGACGACAGCGTCGATCGCAACGATCCGCGCTGGAAGCGGGCCAGCTAGGAAATCAAAAAGTAAGCGGAACGTGAGATTGCATTTATGAGACCGCTTCAAAGCAGACCATCAATGTTCCCTGCGCTACTTCTCGACTCAGAGACACGACAATGCCACCTCACGATCACCCGACTCTTATCAGATCTTCACTTCCACACTGAATTCCTTGCTCAAACAAGAATTGAAACAGGGCTTCCCCGGGCGGCAATCTATCTAATCCATGAATCTCTTCACAGGGAAGATCTCAAAACTGAAGATGGTCGCCCAATACTGTGGTGGAGCCAAAGGGAACAGAGAATTCAGATTTCGGCTAACCCCACGAGCTACTGGGCAGAGTTGGGAACCATTTCTCTTTTAGAAGCGTTATACTCCATCTACTTCACAAATGAGAAAAAGGAACTCGGGCTAAGCCACCTCGTTCAGCACCTATCGGGAATTCGTGGGAAAAACAATGAAGGGCATATTGTGATCAAGCGGCTGCACTTTCGTCTCAGAGAAGTGGGTCTGCCCGATATCAAAAGTTATGTGCCCTTTCTCTTTGACAACTGGCCAGACGAAATCCCAAAACTCGTGGACACAGCCGCCACAAACACGACCTCTTTTTTCAGAGAGAAGCAACAAATTCTCCACTGCGCGCAACAAGTTGTAGACATTCGTCGTCGAACCGACCGACCCATTCGAATCTGGTCGGCAGCCTGCTCCACGGGGGAAGAGGTTTATTCAATTGCGTCATCGGTGCTGGGGGCACTCAAGCCCCTTGGCTTCAGAACACCTGCGAGCACCGGTGTCGAAGTTTTTGGCACAGATATCTCCTCCCATGCTCTCGAGATAGCCAAAAGAGGTATCTATCCAGCCGCACGCATTCGCCATCTTGACACTCACCTCACCCAAGAGCTCTGCGAACGAGGAACCGGTCACCTCTCTGATCTGATCCGCATTCGGGACGATGTGTTCGAGTTGGCAAGTTTTGTTCGATTCAACCTGCTCGACTCAGAACCTCCCGTTGACGGCTGTAACTTTATATTCTGCCGAAATGTCTTTATTTACTTCGATGCTGAGACCATTTCCAAAATCATGAGAATGTTTCATCAGCAGCTCGTCATGCCAAAGGGACTCCTCTATTTGGGCAGCTCAGACACAGTTCCGGAAAGCACCGAGTTTCGCTCTCTTGGTAAGAAAGTCTATCAAATGCGGGAAGCCGTTGGAGACAGCAGCCCTCCGCCACAAACGCTTCACACCAAACTGGAACTGCCCAAGCCCCCAAATGACAAAGAAAACAGCAGTGGTCGGCGACCTTCTCGCGTGCAAAAGTCTGATGTTGTTGTGCTCGGTGCTTCTACCGGTGGAACAAAAGCTATCTCCGAAATTGTTGAACAGCTCACGAATCCCATTCCTCCTCTGGTGATCGCCCAACATCTCGCCGAGGAGTTCTACAGCAACTTTAGGGACTCTCTCCAAAAGAAATCTGTCCACCCAGTCACCTTTGCAGAGAACGGAGACGTTTTAAAGGCAAACCACATTTACATTGCACCTGGAGGACTTCAAACCCGTCTCAGAAAAAGGGGACCACAGATCGTCTTCGAGGTGAGTCGCAAGGGAAATGACCATGAAAGATTTAAACCCTCCGTGGATGTGCTCTTCACAACGGCAGCACGCTTGCTTCCCGAAGTGAAGATCACAGCAATAATTTTAACGGGGATGGGCAGGGATGGCGTGGAGGGAATGAAACACATCTATGAGCAGGGGGGGCAGACTCTGGCACAAGATTCTGCATCTTGTGCCGTGTTCGGCATGCCAAAGTGTGCCGTTGAACACGGAGTTGTGCGGCAGATTGTTTCGCTCAGCAAAATGTTTCAGCACGTAGCCTAATCAATGGACATCACTCAGCTAGGCTGAACTTTGAGTTCTCTGCCAACTCTTGGACACTGGCGTTGAGAGCAAAGACGTGAAAGTTCCGGTCGTCGTTTTTGGCATTCGTTGTGACCAGATTTCTGAAGGCATAGGTGCTTTTTTTCAGACGCTCCCACTTTTCAATCTTTGTGATTTCTCTTGTGCCGTTTTCCTCAGCGAGCAAAGTGTAGTTTGAGACTCCATCCATGATGATCACATTTTTACGGCCTAAAAACTCGCGTAAGAAAATCAATTGGCCAGCAAAGTAGAGGGGGCCAGCATAGTCACCCTGACGATCTTTTTCGAGTTGAG
>JANQPW010000503.1 GCA_028285285.1 Silvanigrellales bacterium | reverse complement strand
GTTGCTCTTTACCGTCGGTGCTGGGATGACCTCGAAGCTCACATCAATCCTTCTCAGGTTGGCGATACCGTAGAGTATTACTTCTGGAAGGGTGTTTGTATGGCCTCTTGGGCCCGTGCTAAAGGCATTGGCTCTTCCTTGGCTCAGTCGGGTGAACTGGTGGAAACCGTTGAAACGGGTCTGACCCTCGATGACACCTACGAAGGAGGTGGATTCTACCGGTTGGGCTCTGCTGTGTTCCAAAACCTTCCTCCCGTGAATCCTTTTGGTCCCACACGTGACCTCGCGCGCTCTTTGGAATATGCGGAGCTGGCCATTGAGTCTGAGGCCTATGCTGGAGAAGAAATTCCAGACACCGCTACAGGCGATTACTTCTTCAACGTGTACGAGTACCAGGCCATTGCCACAAATGCTTTGGGCGATCGTGATGGTGCTATTGCCATCCTCGAAGACGCTATCAGCCGCATTCAAGAGGGAGATGTTCCTTCCGATCGTATGCCTGAAACCACTGCGTTCCTCGACATTCTCCAGAGGCTTCGCAGCAGTCTCTAAGAGACCGGGCCGGCCATCACATTGATGTTGTGTTGAGCAGTGACCACAACCGCCATTTTCTGGGACCTGAATGTCTCGAGAGTGGCGGTTCTCGTTGCCTCTGGACATTCCAAAACTTGCACCACGACTCGCGTGCGCGCTTTTGAATGTCCAGAGTCTGTCGAAATGAGAGGCTTGGATGAGGAAGCGCACGGCTGAATTCCCATTTGCCTCTGAAACAACTATTGGAGCTTTAAGAATGAACCGCAATCTGTTGAACCGTTGCAAAGCGCTTCCGCTGGTTTGCACTGTCGTGGGTGTGCTTGCTCAGCCCGCTTTGGCCTTCGAAAATGCCAAAGTGATGCCCAAAGGTGTGAACCGGTTCACATTCCGCTTTGTGAATTCACTGTTTTCATCAAAAACCAATGATTCCGGAACACCTTTGTCTTTGGGAAATCCGATTCAAAAAGACCTGACTTTTGCCGATGTGCTGAAAAATGAAAAAGACGCTCTCAAACGGGAGCTGACGGCTGGCTTTATGGCCTACAGCGGCTATAGCGATTCAGATGTGTTGGGCACGTTCACGGCGGAAATGGAAGGGCGTGTTTCGGTATTTGCCCCCATTTTGGCGCGCGGCATCACCGATCGTGTGACCTTGGCTCTCGCTGTGCCTGTGTATGACATGGCATTGAACACTCGTGTGGGGTTTGAGTCGAAGGAGGGCGCGCGCGCGTTTCGTGCCAGTCTCGTTGAAGGTTACAACAACCAAGTACAGGGTGCCCGTGATTTTGTTGAGCGCATCAACGACGCGGTGGATCGCTTGAACAACAAACTCGTCGACAATGGCTACCGCAAGCTAGAGCCCTGGCAAGAGACGGGATTGGGAGACATTCAAGCCTTGGCTAAGGTGGGTATTTTGACGGAAGGTCCAGTGGCCATTGCTGGTCAGGCCGGTGTGGTCTTGCCCACGGGGCGGGTCGATGATCCCGACATACTCAACGATGCGGCCTTTGGTGATGGGCAGTGGGACACCTTTTTGCAATTCAGTTTTGATCAACCGGTGGGGCAAACAGGGGTCTTTTTCAATCAATATGCCAAGTACACCTATCAGTTCCAAGACACCAAAGAGATGCGTTTGAAAACCGCTGAAGAGTCTATTGAGGTCGACAAAGCTCCTGTGAACTTCAAGCTTGGAAACAAGTTTAATGCGGGGGCTTCTGTACAGTACGGAGCTGCTTTTGGTCTCACTGCTGGAGCGGGCTATAACTACTTCACAAAGGAAAGTGATCGTTTTGAGGCTGGGGAGAGCTCCTCTGAGCTGGAAAAAGACACTTTCCAGCAGTCTCATGAGGCGGAGTTTTCAGTGGGCTACAGCGGTGTTCCCGCGTTTCGCCGCAAGGAGATCCCCGTGCCCTTTGAAGTCAACCTGAGCTATAAACATCAGTTGGACAGCCAAAACATGCCTGTGACCCATTTTGTGCAACTGGAAACAGGGATGTTTTTCTGACCCGGAAGGATTGAAACATGATGTTCAAAACGAAAAATTCAACGCTGCTCGCACAATTGGGTTCGGTGAGTCTGGCTGCTGGAGTTGTCGCTTGTGGAATGCCTGCAGCAGATGAACCAGAAGTTGTGCCGGTTCCAGAAATCACCACCAATCGTGATTTTGGGTTTTCACTGAACCCGCAAAACGAAACACGTGAGTTCTACGGATCACTTTTGGTGTGGAGAGATGGCACCACGGGGGAAGATGTTCGTGCCGTTTTGGAAGCGAGTCGGAAGAACACCGAGGCATTTGTGCGCCGCCTTGATTCCGTGGCTACTCTTTTTGCAAACGATCTCGACGCCCTCGATGCCCAGATTGGTGCTGTTCAGGCAGATCGTGATGCAGCCCTGGCCGAGTCAGGGCTTCGTGATCGGGCCACACGACTGGCTTTTGCTGACACTTGGTTTGAAGGTGAAGTTGAGGGTCTGAAGGCGACCTTCGGTGATGCTTTTGGTGAAGCTGAAGAGGTCCGTGTGCGGCAGGTGTTCGCCCGTTACTGCGATGCGAAACTGTGGCAACAAGCCGTTTCAGAGGAGCTGGCAGATGGCGCTTTTGAGGTGCGGCCGGTTGCGACCCCTGTGTGTGAAAGTCACTATGCCGCGAGCGCTGCTTTTGCGGCTCCTGAATGCACTGCCCAGGCGGGTGAGAAAAAGAACTATTTTGCCTGCGTGTGGAAAGCTCTCAAGAGCACGGCCTATGTTCAAGAGGGCCCTCTGAACGAGGCGTTGCACGGACCGGTCCTTGATGCCATTGCGGTTTCAGAGCAGATGCGGACGTTTATGGCCACCGAACCCCGTGGTGAAAAAATCTGCGGCGAACGCATCACCAGCTTCAAAAGAAAGTTGGTCGATTTGAATGTGGGCGCTGCCGACTGTTTGGTTCCTGGCTCTTCCGTTGCGCTCAACCTCAAAGTTGTGACCAACAAAGCTGAGTTGGCTTTGGTGGCCCCCGACGACATGGCAACGGCTGTGGACCGTCTGGAAGATTTCAAAGACCGGAGCAATCTCTACACAACTATTCCCTATGCTCTCCATTTTGCAGAGCCTCTGGGTCCTCGCGCCGACCGTGAGCTGTCTGCTTTGGAGAGGGCTAGTGATGAATTGGCTCGAAAAATGAGAACCGTTGGATATGCCTCAGGAAAGTGTGGTGGAGGAAAGATCTCACTGGCTGACAAGGAGTTCAATCTGCCTTTTGCTGAGCTCACCGAGGTCAGCTTTGAACTCGACAAGTGCGAGAGCTTCCCTTCTACAGATGATTTTCCTGAGATGTTTGTGAAGGATCCTCTGGCTGATGAGCTCACCGCTCGTCTTGATCAACTGCAGATTGACCGGAAGTCTGCCATTGGAAAGTACTGCGACCGGGCCAAGTGCGAGGCCGCGGAGTCACAAAGTCTCTGTGCAGCTCAGGTTGCAAAGAAGGGGCTGATCGAAGCGGTTCAGAGCAGAGCTTACTTGGCCACAACCTTCAATTTGAAACTCATTCCTCACCAGGAGGAAGACGGTCAAAACTGGGTGGAAGGGCGCTTGATTGTGAGCGGCAGTGGTCGAGCTTTGGCTTATGGGTGTATGAGTGGGTTTGCTGAGGGGCGAAACCTGGAGGCTTGCCCTGGCGAGGGAGCTCAAGCTGGTGCCCTCACAAAGATGAGCATGAGTTTTGACCCCGCAAGCGAAGAGTTGGCCTTGGCTTTCGATTTCAACACAGAAACACGTCGGGCAGCCGACCTCGATGACGAGCTGAAATTGGCCATTGCCGACACCCAGATCAAGATGAGCCTCTACCCCGGTGCTTTTGAAGATCGGGTTCCCTTTCTTTCCGGTGCTGTCACTTTTGAACGAGATGGAGAAGTTCTGCGGCGTGGAGTTGCTTCTTATATGGTGGAGCAGGCTTTTGAAGCGCAGCGAGAGGCGAAGATCTGTCAGGAATGAGGGAAGCGTTTTTGGAGGTTTTTAAGGACCTTGGCCTCCGTCGGTGATGATCCACATGGGGTTCCCCAGCCCGAAAGTTGTGAGATTTGTTCGGGCTGTGGCCGCAGCGCCTGCGCTGTATTTGCTGGATCCAGCTGAAAAGGGAACCATGGAGTTAACGGACTGGCCTTCCCACGAAATCAACAGTGCGTCATAGTTGGCCTGAGAGAGGGTTTGACCGGAAAGAAACAATCCGAAGTTTGTTGCGCTCGTTATGTCCCAACCGGCAAGGCTTTGATCGAAACTTCCGCTGCCGGGAACTGTCACGAGAAACATCGTGGTGAAGATCTGTCCATTGCCCACGTTCCATGAGCCAATGGGTTGGTTAAACGAGGTCGCATCTTGAAACATTCCGGAAAAGTTGACTCCTGAGCCCACGTTCATCGAGCTGACATCTTGGTTGAAAGTCGTTGCGCCCATAAACATGCCTGTGAAGATTTGCCCGGAGGAAGTGTTGGCAAAAAGCGGCGAGTTGAAGCTGGTGTTGCCAGCAAACATGCTGGCAAAGGTCGTTCCGGAAGAGGGCACCCAGGAGGAGAGCGACTGGTTGAAGACTGAGTTTTGGAACATTCCTTCAAAACTCAGACCGGCCTGGACATTCCAACCGGAAAGGCTGCTGTTGAAGGAGCCTGTCTCGGCAAACATGTAGGCAAAGTTTGTGCCTTTAGAGACGTTCCAAGCTGACAGATCTTGGTTGAAGGCGTCTGCATTGTAAAACATACTGCTGAAATTCAGCCCTTCCGAAACATCCCATCCGCCAGCCACAGTGAGGTCTTGATTGAATGCCGTGGCGCCGCTGAACATTGCAGAAAAGGCTGTTCCTTTTGAAACATCCCACCCTGAAATGTTTTGATTGAAGCTGGTGGCATTGAAGAACATTGCTGAAAAATCGGTGCCATTGCCCACATTCCAGTTCGTGATGTTGCCGTTGAAGCTTGATGCCTGCGCAAAAAGGTAGGTGAAATCAGTACCGCTGGACACATTCCAGGCGCTGAGATCTTGGTTGAACGAAGTGGCACCCTCGAACATTCTGGAGAAGTTCTGCACGGCTGAAACGTTCCAACCGGCAAGGCTTGAGTTGAAGCTGCTTGCTCCCTGAAAGGTGGCTCTGAGGCTCGTGACTCCTGTTAGGGTTGGGCTTCCTGCAGCTGTCACAACAAGGTTGGAGCAGCCGGCAAACGTTCCCCCAATGTTTGAGAGGCTGAGTGTTCCCCATTCGCTGATGAGGGTGATCTTCTCTGCGTCAGTAGCACCTTCAAAGCGAAGCCCCTGCAGGGTTCCTGCGATGCGAATCTCATAGGTGCCCGCCGAAGAGTAGGTGTGCAGGGCGTCTGTGTCATCGTGGGAGGTCACAGTGGACGTGGTTCCATCTCCCCAGTCGACGGTGAAGTTGTAGGCGCCGCCGGGGTCAAGTGGAAGCTGTACTTGATTGTCTTCGCTTGGGCCATTGTTATCCGTTTTCCAGGTGGAAGTGAATGGCGTTGCAAATCCTGAGGCCGTGCCGCTCAAACTCACACTGTTGCTGCCTGTGCTTCCATCTGTGACAGACAAACTCGCCGAATAGCCGCCGTTGAAGGCAGAAATGGGTCGGACCTGAAAGGTGCAAGTTGCGCTTTGTGCGAGGGCGGTGCCCGTGCAAACGTTGTTCAGCACTT
>JANQPW010000472.1 GCA_028285285.1 Silvanigrellales bacterium | reverse complement strand
TTAAGCCCATGGGGAGCTCCCACTTTTGCAGTGGGCAACCAAGTGTCCTGCTTCAATCTGTCAACTCCTTTTGAATCTGAGCGTCAAAAGACATCGTCTGCGTAGCAGAAACAGGGAGAGCGGAAAAGTGAAATTTGACGCTGATAGACTCGCCAAGGCGTTGTGAAAACAGTAGGATATGGCCACAACAAGACCTCAGACTACCGGAAAGGGCTTCTGTGTCAGCAAAACTCTACATGGTTGCCACACCCATTGGAAATCTGGACGACTTTTCTCCACGTGGAGCTGAAACCCTCCGACAGGTCGACCTCATTGCTTGTGAAGACACGAGACACAGCCACAAGCTTCTGGCGAAAATGGGGATTTCCACAAAACTGGTCGCCCTCCACGAACACAATGAATTCGAGCGTTCACCTGAGTTGATTCACGACATCAAAACCCGCGGGTTGAGCCTTGCCTACATTTCTGACGCAGGCACACCCGGGATCTCAGATCCGGGTGCACTCCTTTGTGCCGAAGCTCACAGGCAGGGGGTGCCTGTGTTCAGTATCTCTGGCCCTTCTGCCCTAACGGCGGCAGTGGCCGCATCTGGTTTCCACCACAGCTTTGTTCTCTTTGTGGGATTCCTTCCCCGCAAGCCAGCAGAGAAGAATGCAGTGCTTGCGCGGGTGCGAGGCTCAGCTCCCTGCCAGTTTGTTTTCTACGAGAGCCCCAAACGCATTCTCGACACGTTGCAACATCTCTCACGACATTGTCGGCCAGATCTCACGATTTGCGTGAGCCGTGTGATCAGCAAGGTTTTCGAAAGCCATCGGGTATGCCCCTTGCACCAGGCCGAACAATTGATCATGGGCGAACCGGTCAAAGGGGAATTCTCTGTTTCTATGTCTGTTGAAGATCCCGCAGACCTTCTCCCACAAATGCCACTCGAAACTCAAGCTGACCAATCTCTTGACGAGCTCGCAAAGCTGGCATTGGCATCACATACCGACGGCGTTCCCCTCAAAGAATCCTCCCGTCAGGTGGCCATCGCCAACGGAACGGTTTCAGCAAGGTCGATCTACCAAGCCGCGCTGCAGGTCAAGAAGGATCTCGACGATGACTGACCCTGCTTTCCCCAGCGAATTTGTTGAAACGTCGCGACTCATTCTCCAGAACGATTCGACCCACAAAGAGGCTGAAGCGCTTTTGGACTCTTGGTTCCGTGAAGGACTGACTCGCTCAAGCTCGCCCACAATCTCCGTGTCACAAAAAGAAGCCGCTTTGGCCCAATGGTGTGCCCAAGTCTACAAACGCGGTTTGCGCGCGATAGATCTGAAAACCCCTGCAGGGGATGAATCCTCTGTCTTGGGTCGACAAGATCCAGCTGCTGTTTCAGACCTCATTCCCTCCTTTCGCGAAACGAGCTCTGAAAGCCTCCTTGAATCGGTTGTCGCCGACAGAGATCGTGGATTTTTCTGTGTGCTTGACGGCGGCTTTCTCAAACACTGGAAAAAATGGCAACTGGAGCACAAAGATCACCCGAAGGTCGTGGTTCATACTCCCCGCGAAAAAACGAAGACCCTTGATACCATCAGAGCATGGGCTCAAAAGATGCCACCCAACACCTCGGGAGTTTGGTCGATAGGAGGTGGCATCACAACTGACATGGCTGGTTTTTTAGCCGGTCTGCTACACCTTCCACATCGCTCATCACCCACGACTTTCCTGTCAGCTTCCGATGCCTCCTTAGGAGGAAAAACCGGAGTCAATCACCCTCTCTTCGGAAAGAACCAACTGGGTCTCTTTTACCCTACCGAAGACTGGGTCGTAGCAGCGGAGCATTTTCAATCACTCAACCATGTGGAGATCTGCTGTGGTCTTGCTGAAACCTTGAAGCACGTTTGGCTTTGGGGCGAGGAAGGTGACACATCGACCCACATCGAACAACTCCTGCGACCCCAGAGTCCAAGGCCGGAGTCTGCGCTAAAAGCGCTTGTTCAATTCAACTACAAAGTGAAACGAGCGTTTGTGGAGGCAGACCCCTTCGAGAAGGGCCTTCGCAAAGCCTTGAACTTAGGACACACGGTCGGCCACCTGTTAGAGGGCTTGGGAGAGTCGGGCTGGATACCACCTCTTCCCCACGGTCTTGCCGTTGCGGCAGGGCTTCGCTTTCTCATGCGCTCCGATCTGGGTTGGGTTTCCACATGGCCGGAGGGGTTTGAGAAGGCGGTCGAAAGGCTCTGCCAAGAGATTTCTCCTCCCCTTCCTCAAAAATGCCCCGGCCATATTGATACCGAAAACTGGGAAACAGCGTTTTGGAGATTGCTCCGAAACGACAAAAAACAGGAAGACCCACGCGCCGCCGCTGAAATGCAAATCTCCTTTGCCACGCCAAGTTTTGGTCATTTTTCCTCCCTAGCTGTCAATTCCTCAAGCAGTTCTCTCAGTGTTCCGCAGCAAAAAATATCTTTTTCCCACTTGCTTCAGTTACTTAAAAAGACTGACACCCTAGTGGTCTGAATCTTGTTGTTACAAGGTTGTTCCCCAGGCCTCTGTTTTGGGGAACAGACCATGGCAAAGAGTGGGTGATGACGTGTTGAGAAAGTTGCAAAGTTTCGTTCTGAGCGCTTTCTTGTGCGCCCTTCTTATTCCAGGAACAGCTAGGGCCACCGCTTCCTACCAACTCCCCGAGCCCAAGCCCCCCAAAATGGTCCAAGCACGAGACAACTCTTTGCGCGACAAAAAGCAACCCCTTGTGACCCACACAGCTATTCGGAAAGAACTCGATCACCTCACTCGCTTGCTGGAGTCTCCACCGAACCAGCTTGACCACTCCCCAACCAACGGAGTAAGGTCGGGCGAGGAGAAGGCCGATGACAAAGGAAAATCGGGAAAGTGAGCATTTGACCAGACTTTCTGAGCTTTCTTCAGAGAGCCTTCGGGTTGAGCTTTGGGGGCCTGTCCTTTTTGTCACGTTCCAAGAAAACAGCAGCCGAAACGCCTTTGACCACGCCCTAGCGACACAGCTCTTTCATGTGCTCAAAACGTCAATGGACAATGATATGATGTTCAAAGGGCAACGGATTGGAGTTATAGCCCTTTGCTCTGGTGTTGAGGGTGTTTTTGCCAGTGGTGGTCATCTCAAAGAAATTATGGCTGAGCCCGAAAAGGCTCGACTGAGCATGAACATCATGCGCAACAATTGCCAGCTTCTCACCCAGCTCCCTGCCCTTTCAGTGTGCCTTCTCGGTGGTGTCGCCATAGGCGGCGGTGCAGAGCTCGCCCTCGCAGCCGACGAACGCTGGCTTATTCACCACAGCGCTGCTCTTGAACTCCGCCAGAGAAACTGGAACCTACCCTTTGGTTGGGGTGGGGGCTCCCGACTGGAACAATTGAGACCCCAAGGAGGCTCAAGACGATCGGCTTTAGACTGTGTTGAAGGCAGACGGTGGAACGCTGAGGATTTGCTTGCAGACCAGCTAGCGCAGCGCGATTTCACAGACCAGAGTAAAGACAATTGGACGAGTGCACTCATGCGGCGAGCTGAAAACTTCACCCAGTGCTCGTCCGAATTGGCCCGAGCACTCCTTACAGACTCAAAGGCCGAAACAGCAACCCAGCTTTTTGACCGCTTTTGGCTAGGGAGTGGGCATCAGGTCGCCCTCAAACAGCATCTGGAGAGAGGTCGCCAAAACGGCTTCCCTCGCCCAAAGGAGTCCTCTTGAGAAATTTTCGAAATGCCTCTTGGCTATTGGCTGCGGCCATTTCCATCTTCTGCCTCAGCAATTGTGGCTTCAAAGCCCCACCAGAGCCGTACCTCGACGAAGAAGAACGCTTTCACGTTGTTCCGCAAGACGAGAAATCCCAGAAAGTGTCAAAAGAGAAAGGAATGGGTGTGTTCAGCCCCATTTTTTCCAAAGAAACAAAAAAACCGGAAGATCGCTGTACAAATCCTGAGAGCCCAGAAGGTTGTAAACAGCCTTCAACGGAAAAGCCACCACCACAGAATTGATGAATGAGAGCTTTGGAGCAAATGTTTAACTTTCCCCAAACCCCCATCACCCAACTCTTCAAGACAACTCACCCCATTGTTCAAGCGGGAATGGTTTGGGTGAGCGGAGCGCGACTCGCAGCCGCAGCGGCCGAATCGGGCTGCCTTGGTGTTCTCGGTGCTGGCAGCATGAAACCAGAGATCCTCAAGAGTCAGCTTGAAAAGCTAAATCGGCTCACCTCTCGCCCCGTAGCAGTTAACATCCCACTGCTCTACCCTCAGGTTGAGGAGCAAATTTCTTTGGCACTCAAAGCGGGTATCAGAATCTTCATCACAAGCGCTGGCAGCCCAAAAAAGTGGACAGCACATTTGAAATCAGAGGGCTGTGTGGTGGTGCATGTGACCTCACATCCAGAACTGGCATTGAAGTGCGAAAAAGCTGGAGTTGATGCCGTGATTGTTGAGGGATTTGAAGCCGGAGGCCACAATGGTCGCGAAGAGCTCACAACACTCGTTTTACTCCAACAATGTCGTGGTCTTCTTTCCATTCCGGTCATAGCCGCAGGGGGTATTGGGACCGGCCATGCCGTTGCCGCTGCTTTCGCCCTAGGAGCAGACGGTGTGCAAATTGGCTCACGTTTTGCCGCAACCCAAGAAAGCTCCGCACATGAGAACTTCAAGAAGAAGATATGCGAAGCTGGCTGGAGCGAAACCCAGCTGCAGATGAAACCACTTGTTCCCGTGCGCCTTCTCAACAATCATTTTGCTGAGGAAGTTCGGGAGCAAGAAAGGCACTGCGCCTCACGCGAGGAGCTGGCTACGCTTCTCGGAAAAGGAAGAGCCAAAAAAGGCATGCTTGAAGGAGATCTCGAAGAAGGTGAACTGGAAATTGGACAGATCGTTTCCCAGATAAAAGACCTTCCACCTTTTGAAGATTGCCTCAAACGAATCCAGCAAGAGTATCATGATTCTCTAAGCAACCTTTTTTCCAGCACTCGCTGTCCATCCTAAAGAAACTCTCAAAAAGAGTTGTCGGCCGTAGCCATCTGAAACAGCTCGCCTAACTCATTTGTCAAAAAACAAATTTTAGTCACTTCTCTTTGCGATCCCAAAAGTGGCTCCTTCTTGGGCTTTAGTCGAGTGTTAAGCGAAATGTGCCTTCACCGAAAGGATGAATGCAGATTGTGCACAGGGAAATATTTGCACATCGGTTTTGGGAACGCTAGGAGGAAAAAATGGGTTTGCGAATTGCGACGAACGTTCAGTCTCTGGTTTCACAGCGGAACCTTAAGAACACAATTACGGAGAGCACACTCTCCATGGAAAAATTGAGTTCTGGTTACCGGATCAACCGCGCCTCTGACGATGCTGCAGGCTTGGCCATTAGCGAGAAGTTGAAGGCTGACATTCGTGGCATCAACATGGCAAAACGCAATGCGAGTGACGGTATCTCCCTCATTCAAACTGCTGAGGGTGGTCTAAACGAGATTGGCAACATTCTCACTCGCCTTCGTGAACTCGGAGTGCAAGCAGCCTCTGACACCATTGGAAACCGAGAACGCGAGTTTCTCAACAAAGAATTCAACGCTCTCAAAAGCGAAATCACACGAATTGCACAGTCCACGGAGTTCAACGGCACACTGCTACTCGCTGGAGATCGCCAAGGGCTTTCGCCCGAACTTACCGCTCGGTCAAATGACTTCCCCATGGACATTCAAGTGGGGAAAGACTATTTTCAGTCGGTTGACAGCGTCGGTAGTGCCGCGCCCGTAAACGTCATTCGCATCAACCTTGAAGACATTGACGCAACTGTTGGCGAACAAGGGTTGAAGCTTGGAAGAGTTGGCGATGCTGAAGCGGTGAATGTGGGAAGAAAACAATCGGCCCAACAAGCACTGTCTGTGCTCGACACGGCCATCAACAAGGTTTCAGACCACCGCTCTACTTTGGGTGGAATTCAGAGCCGGCTCAATTCAACTCTCACCAACCTTTCCATCCAGGTTGAGAATGCAACTGCGGCAAACAGTCGAATTCGCGACACCGACTTTGCCGAAGAAACTGCAAAACTCACGCAGACAAATATCCTGAAGCAGGCTGGTACCTCAATTCTGACCCAGGCCAATCAAGCACCCCAATTCGCGCTTTCCCTCATCAACTGATTCTCTTCCACGGACCTCATTAAGAGCAGAGGCCGTGGAAGGTTCCCGTTTTCCCTGAATGGGAACTGATAACATTCTGTTGTTACTTAATAAAATAAGAACGAAAACAAAAGCTTTCAGCATTTACTCTACGAGACCGACACATCTTCGGAGTTCAAGTGCAGAGGGGCAGCATGGTGGGCGTCACATTCGAAATCCCCAAAAACCTCGAGGTGGGGTTGATGAGCCTTGGAAACAAGGATCTCATGCCTATCTCACAGTCTCTCAAACGGGTCGGGCTACAGAGAGTTACTGTTTTTGAAGACTTTGACAAAGCCCTTGAGTTCGCTGGCGAACGAAGAAACTCTCTTCTTATTGTTGACCTTCGCTCTCGTATTGAAATGGGGCTCGAGTGCATCAAGGACCTCAAGGTCGACAATGAGATCCTCAACTTTCCGGTCATTCCAGTAGTTAAAGCAGGAGATCAGGCCACCATCATTCCCGCCCTCAAAGACTACGGAGTCACAGAGGTCGTCACCATCCCACTGCAGACAGCAAATCTCCTTCAGGCCATTCGCAAGACCCTGGTGGGCTTTCTCCCTGGGGAAATGGAGAGTCAGCTCCGCATGGTCCATGATGCGCTCGACCAAGGAAAGATTGAGCACGCCTCACAGATCTTGGAGTCGCTCTCAGAAAAGCGAAGAACGATTCGAACCGAACTTGGACTCACACACATCTCACTTGAAAGACGCGACATCGATCGCGCTCGCGAGTGTCTGAAGAGCGCCAAGAACTGCGACCCAGAGTCGTTTGGAGTGCATATCGCGCAGTTGCGTCATTTGCTCCTCGAGCAAGTCGATCGCAACAGTATTGAAGACTTTCTCACAGACATGCTGCAAAAGGTCCCCCCCAAGAACCGAGTGGGGCAAATCATGAAGGCATTTTTTAAGGCCGGGAGGTACCAAGACGGGCTCCTCATATCCATCAAGTTTGAACGTGAATTGGGAGTTGACCAAAATCTGCGACTTTGGCAGGCAAAACTCGCCCTCAAGTGCCGCAGAATTGAGACTGGCCTCCAGTTCCTCCAGAAGTTTCATCGAAATGGCACCAAGACCATTGAAAGCCTGAATATGCTGGGCGTGATTCACAAAAAGAAAAAGAACCTTGACGAAGCGGTGCGTGCCTTTGAGGAAGCGCAAAGAATGAACCCTAAAGACTTCCGGGTTCTTTTCAACCTTGGGCTTGCACATGAAGAGCGAGGAGACGCGCTCCGTGCAGCTGACTTCTATGAACGCTCCCTCGAGATTCAACCCAGTTACGAAAAAGCCCGCCGCCGTCTGATCCGCATCAAACCCCCACTGGCCGCCTCCTAGAGGAATCAGCCCCAAGTAGAATTCATCAATTCGGCGACCTGGCAAACTCTGCCGCACTTCCGACATTGCTCCAGCATTTACTTTTTCAACACACAGCCGAATCCATAGAAGTTCAAAAGCACGTTATTCTGGATTTTCTGTGGTGAAACAACTTCTCAAACAGACACTGAATCTTGGAGTCGAAGCGGCTCCATCGTCGATGGTTGCCAAAAAGCTCAGGCTCTTGAACACCTACTCCCTGGCCTTGATTGTGTCTGTTCCGATTTACTATTTTCTACTCTCTCAAGCCAAGCTCAACTTCCTTGCGGCTGTGTGCATTCCTCTCACTCTTTACTATGTTCTCGTGTTGTTTCTCAACCACAAGGGGTTCATAAACTTCACACGCGTTTGCACCACTATCGTAGCGGGTGGAGTTATCTTTCTTTTTCACGTCCGCCTTCCTGTTACAGCAGGTATTGACTACTACTATTTTCTCCTCATATGCGTTCCCCACTTTTTCTTTTCCTTTGAAGAAAAACGCATGCGCGTTTTCGCCACAATCGTGTGCTTCACTTACATCGCACTCGGTATGATCATCAGCTCGTACGGCTGGTTTGCAGTCTCTCTTCCCAACAGGGAGTTTCTGCTCACACTCCACAACCTAAGCCTCTCCATTGCCATTGGCATCGTGTTTGTCGCTATGTATTTCTTTTCATTGCAGAACCACTCAGCAGAAGCAGAGCTAAAAAAAAGAAACGCGGACATTATCAAAGCACAAGAGGAACTATTGGTTCATGCCCGAAAATCGGGAATGGCTGAAATTGCCATCAACACGCTGCACAATGTCGGAAACCTTCTCAACTCTGTTACCGTGTCTCTTTACGACATTGGAAAGACCTTAAATGAGAGTAAGCTAAGCGGCCTCACCAAAGCCACTGAGTTGCTCCGAAGCCACCCTGAAGGCCCAAGGGAGTTTTTCGCCACAGACGACCGAGGAGAGAAGCTCGGAATGTATGTGCTCGAAGTTGAACGAGCCCTCGCCCAAGAAAGCAAAGCCATCTCCAATGCGCTTCAGAGGGCATCTGAAGCCGCTCGGACCATCAAAGACGTGATCCAAGTCCAACAAAACGAGGTGGGTCGACCCGACTTTTTCGAGGTTGTCACTCTGAGATCCCTTGTGGATTCATGTCTTGAGGTCACGCGTGAATTCCTAAACCAAGGAAACATTGAAGTTGAAGTCGCAGTTGATGCGGAATTAGCAGTAAGAGTTCTCAAGTCAAAGTTCATCGCAGCACTCAACAACGTCTTAGTGAATGCCGTAGAAGCGTTCTCAGAAGTACCATCCCGCCAGCAGAGAAAGATTTCAATCAGGTCAGGCGTTCATGGCTCCTCGGTTGCTCTCAGAATTGAAGACAACGGCCCCGGGATTCCAGAAGGCCTCGAGAAAAAAATCTTTTCACACGGCTTCACCACAAAAAAAGATGGTCACGGCTTCGGTCTGCACAGCGTTGCCAATGACATAGGCTCGATGTCGGGAAACATCAAAGCAAAATCGAATCAGGGTTCTGAAGGTTCAGTTTTCACAATCACTCTCCCTCTTCAAGATCTCTCACAGCATAAAGAGAACACATCAACAAAAGAGGCGTCTTAGGAGCAGTCATGGCAGTATTCAACATTCTCGTCGCAGACGACAATCCAGAAATTCACAAAGACTTCAAAAAGATTCTCGAAACCCAGTCCTCGTCAAACAAGTCTCTCGACAAACTAGCAGGAGAGTTGTTTTCCTCGGATGAGAATTCAGCCGCCGAGCAAGCGGAAGATGATCAGGATCAGTTTCAGGTCACAA
This sequence comes from Silvanigrellales bacterium, assembly GCA_028285285.1. Classification (GTDB taxonomy): domain Bacteria; phylum Bdellovibrionota_B; class Oligoflexia; order Silvanigrellales; family Silvanigrellaceae; genus JANQPW01. The sequence goes on along the minus strand of JANQPW010000472.1, from coordinate 943 downwards.
CTGCTGCAGACGGAGAGGAGGCAGTCCAGGCTGTAACTGAATCCCTCCGCAATGAGAGCCCCTTTGCCGTGGCCATTTTAGACATGAGAATGCCACCCGGAATCAATGGTTTCGAGGCTGCCAAACGAATCATCCAACAAGATCCCCACGTCCAGATCATTCTTTGCACGGCTTACTCCGATGAGTCTCTCCACGACATCTCGACATACTTCAAAAACTCGAGCCGTCTGCTGATTCTCAAGAAGCCCTTCGACGTGGAAGAGGCGCGACAGGCTGTGCTCACACTTTCTGTGAAGTGGAAAATGGAGGCCGACTTCAACTATCTCGTGGCGAATCTCAACAAAGAAATTGCCGAAAAAACATCCCTTCTCGACAACGAAAAAGCTCAGCGAATTCAGGAGTCGAAAATGGCCGCCCTCGGAGAAATGGCTGGGGGAATAGCCCATGAGATCAACAACCCTCTCGCTGTCATTTTGGGCCACTCAAATGTTCTCAAGAGACTGAACGAAGACAACTTCAACTTTGAACGTTTCAAGCACGCCGTCGACAAAATCAGCAACAACGTGAGTCGCATCACAAAAATCATCTCTGCGCTCCTGAAGATCTCCCGCGAGTCTTCAACAGAAGAACAGCTTTGGACTCCGGTCTCGCATGTGATTGAAGAAACTCTTGATCTTTGCACAGAGAAGCTCAGGAGCAACGGAATTGAAATCAGAATCAATGTGGGGAAGAAAGACCCTCAGGTTTTTTGCAACCCGATCCAGCTCTCACAAGTGTTCATCAACCTTCTCAACAACTCCTGTGACGCCATCTCAGGCCTTGAAGACAAATGGGTTGAGATCAGGGTCGTCGAAAAAGAGGAAAGCTGCTGCATCTCCGTGATTGACAGCGGCCCGGGAATTGATCCTGAAGTTGCAGAAAAGATCCTCAATCCATTTTTCAC